>JBFYPO010000112.1:0-11787 GCA_041303215.1 Asinibacterium sp.
GTAATAAAACTACGTGTACTAAAAAGGCTTTTATATGACATCTAGATGGGATTTTTGAAACGTACAAAAGTCCCTTTTATTGCCTGAATTACCCTTAGAATTACTTCTACAAACAGTAAATGTTATGCACTATTTTAAGTAAAAAAGTTACTTAAAATCATTATAAACAATATTTAAATAGAATTAATTCTGGTTAAATATTGTTTTTGAATTTCAATGAAACTTCGGTGCCATGATTTTCTTTACTTGTAATACTAAGTTCCGCTTGCATTAATTTGACCAAATGTCTAATGATTTGATACCCAATCCCATTCCCCTTTTTATACTTAGGCAATAATTCAACTTGATCTCTGCTATGACCAGATAATAAATAATGCACCATGGAATCATTCATGCCTTCTCCTGAATCCGCTATTACAATTGTACAATCTGTTGTTGTTTGATGATAGGAAACTTCAATAAATCCCTTTTTTGTTGATTTAATTGCATTCACAATAATGTTATAAAGTATCACCCTCAATGCATCATTCCAATTCACAATTTCTGTTTCTAATGGTATTTTATTAACAATCTTAATTTTATCATTTAATCTAAAAGGTGCTACAAATTCTAATAACCCTTGAACAAATTGATGCAAATCAATTGTTTGTCGATTAGGTAATTCATTGATGTTTTCAAATTTCACCCAATTCAACATATTAGAAGTTAAGTATTCTAACTCCTTAGAGGTTCTAGCAATTTGATCAATGGAATGCTTTAAACCTACTTCCTCAATTTGATCCGCCGTATTTTTTGCAGTAATATGTAAATACTTTAATGGAGTCAAAATATCATGATTCATAATAGCAATAACATGATCCTTCGCTTGGTTTCTTTTTTGCAAATAATCATTGATTTCATTCAAGGAAGCAGTTTTAACTGCTACTTCGGATTCTAGTAGCTTCTGTCTTCTTTGATAGATTAATGTTTTAAATCTAATGTATAAAAGCACTATAGTAAAAATTCCAAAAGCATATACTAAATACATCCATGGATTAAGGTATAAAGGATACCCAATGTTAAAATCAAAAACTTTAGTAATCCATTGCTTATTGTAAGTATTTCTAATTCTAACTGTTAATGAATGGGTTCCAAATCCAGGATTTGAAATTAAAATACTTAAATTTTTCACCACTAATCTATTCCATGAGCCGTTATCAATTTTATACTCAAACATGATATTCTCTTGAGACAACATTCCTGAAATACCAAAGATAAATTCGATATTCTTTGTTTTAGGCGAAAGCTCCTCTTGTAAATTATCATTGTTGTAAATATTATTATCAATAAGAATTTTATCCAGAAAAATATTTGGTTTAATACTTATCTCCTTGATATCATTTGGATTAAATTGAATGAGTCCATCAATACCCGGAAATGAAAAATGACCATTAGGCAATTGAATCATACATGGCGTACAACCTCCGTTTAATTCAAGTACATCAATGCCCTCTAATTTGCCAAAATATTGAAACGAAATATTGCCAGGCCCGAATTTCCAAAAATCAATTAAAGCTTTGGCTGGAGACATGAACAACCCTTTATTAGTGCTTGCCCATATTCTATTTTGATCATCCTTAATAAAACAATGTGTATAGCTTAAGTATTTATTTTGATCAAAAGGCATTTTTTTAATGATATCTCCCTTCATCATATAGATACCACCTCCATAGGTACCAATCAAAAAATAACCATCTAATTTATAGATTGCTCTAAAATTAGCGCCGTTCTTGTCTCTAAAGATTCTCTTGAATGTTTGATTTGAAATATGATACTTATATAAACCATCAGTAGTTGCAAGCAGCAATTCATCTTCACTAAATTGAACAACTTGATGCACAATAAATCCAGTAGGTATAGATTTAAACCTCAGAATATTGCTCCAATTATTATTCTTCTCTTTTTTATATACTCCCTTTTCAGAAAAACCATATAAATGGTCTTTATATTCTATAAAAGAGATACGTCCTTCTTTGATCTCTTTACTAATTTGCTTAACGCGTTGTAATTTCAAATCATATTCTATAATTCCATCCGAATTAGAATAATAAAAGAGACTGTCTTTACTAGTGTATGTATTTGTAGATGAAGGTCTATAAAAAATATCGGGTGCTGGTACATTAGATTTGCCAAATTTTTGACCGCTATTAATTTGAATATTTCCATTGGATAATAAAACCTGTGCATAGGCTGCCGAACTTGTTCCATCAAGTGCTGCAGTATGTAAAACTCTATTAAAATAACTTGGATGCCCTATGATCAAACCTCTATTGTCTGTACCTAAAAATATAGCATTGGTCACTTTATCCAATTTCAAAAAACGAATATCTTCTGTGACTGGAATTTGATTTGTGATGAGTTTAATCACTAACTGATTAAATACATGACTGATAGCATAAAGTGAATTGTGGTTCAGCAAATAGATATCATCCTTGCCGTTTCTGAATATCTTTACGCTTTTTTTAGTGTTAATATAAGGAACTAAGGTTTTAACAATGTTGAATTCAAATTTATTATCAAAATTGTTTACCACCTCTACTACTAGACCATTCTTTTGCAAGAAGAATAGTTTATTATTGATTACAAAAAACTGCTCCCCATTGTAAAATTTATGTACAATTTTAAAATCTTCCCCAGGCAAGACTTTAAAAAAACTGATAACATTATAATTTTCATACAAAAAATACAAACTATTATTTAATTGAAAATCATTGTAAGTAATATCAATTTTTTTTGTTGTGTTTTGTAAAATTTGATTAGATAAATTATACTTATATGGCAAATAGGTATCATAAAAATTTAAAGTTCTATTTTGGGGATCTATAACAGGTAGATTCTGATCAATATGAAAAACAGACTCATCAAGAAATCTTCCAAAAATAGTGCCATCCACTTTTTTATCTAAAGATGCTATGCGACCATTCAACTTGGAAGTATTGTTTAAATCACCAAATGTTTGGAAGCTGGTTCCATTGTACCTAACAATACCCGATTCAGTTGCTACCCATAAAAATCTATTTACTTCATCAAATTCAATCCCCTTAATGGTATTGGCCGGCAAACCTGATTCAGAATTAATACGCTCGAAGGTATAATTTTGTTGTGCATTTGTATAAAATGGGCACACCAATAAGTATACACCTAAGAGTGCGAAATAATAATACCTAGTAGCTAATTTGATGCACATGCGCTAATTGTAACAAATGTGTGAAAGATTCTGCTTTTACTTTTTCAAATATATTAGATTTAATGGTAGAAACAGTATTCATCTTTAAGCCTAGAGAAGCCGCAATTTCTTTTGTTCTATGCCCATTTAGCAAATAATGCAGGATCTCCAATTCTCTAACAGCTAGTGTCGAAAATGGATTGATCGTTTCATCTAGCTTCTTTTTAATTTGAAGGGGCTGATTCTTTACGAAAAGCTCTAATTGGTAATGTATTTCTGTCTCTGACGCCCCTTTATGTAAATAGGAATGTATGTTAAATTTACTAGCAATTTTACCATATACTTCAACTGGCTGCATAGAATGTACAAGAATGGACAAATTTGGTTGAGTCGTATTAATATGCTCTATTAATTCTAAAGAATTGCCATCAGGCATAATAATATCTAATACCAAATGAGTATATACATTATTTGTAAGCGCCCCTTTTAATTCTTCTATATTACTAACACTATCTACTTGTTTCGCCCCCATTCTATTTAAGATCGCCGTCAATCCCATTTTAACAATACTGTGGTCATCTGCAATTAAAATATTTGGTTCCATACTAGTTTTTAAAATTTCGAAATGATTGTATTAAAATTTTTCTCAATGTATTAGTGCTTAATTTCTTAGCAAGTAATATACCGTCTTTATCTACTAAATAAAATAAAGGATTGGTGAACGCATCATAGGCTTTTCTTAAGGCTAGATTTTCATCATTTCCAGACATAATCACATGTGCATATTCATCCGTTAATTGATGTGTGAGGATGAAATCTTTCCATACTGCTTTTTCAATATTGGGTTCATTACAAACCGCGTACTTTCCTATTTTTATCAATAATTCTCTTTCAAGGACTTTAATCACGCTGTCCATTTTAGGCAACTCTACTTTACAATGTTCGCAATTTGGATCAAAGAAAATTAAAACCGTATAGTTGTATTTTTTTGCAAATGTGTGTAAACTAATTTTGCTTCCAGTCGTATCTTCTAAATTTAGATCCAAGGCTGTATCATTTATTTTTTGTGCTTGAATTTGATTCAATTCCGCCATCAATGTTTCTTGGTTTTTTTTATCTAAAAAAGAACAGGTATTATTTTTAACATATTTGTTAAGCAAGTAGGCATAGCCTTCTGTATTATTTTGCACATCTCTATTTTTGAACACCTTTGTAAAATAGTCAAATACAAAAGGATAGGCTTTATTTGTACAAAGTAAATTGCTGAACACCTTATCTAATCCTTGTTGTAAAGAATCAGATGCTAATGGATAATAGGATAAGTATTCTACAATAATTTGTCTCATTATTGGAGTAAAGAGTAATTTAGGCTCATTTAATTCAAATTGCTTTAAAAATTGAGCCCTACTTATATAGTCTCTTTTATTAGGTATGCTTTTGTCCAATGCGTTTAAAGAAGTAAAATAGATATACAAAGCATCTTTCTTTTTTAAACGCTTTAATGCATTCTTTCTAAAAGCAACTAAGGAATCTGTTTTAACTTTAAAATAAGCTGCTTTCTGAATTTGATTGAACTTCTTTCCCGATTTTAAGGCTACTGCATAGCTGCTATCATAATAGGATAAAGCTTTTTCAAGTCTTTGGTAATTCAGGAATGAATTATTCTTAAATGTATTGATGGTAGCAGTTTGTAAATAGTCATTTCCACTCAAAGTCAATCTAACTGTATCCTGGTCTTCTAATATAAATTGAATCTTTTGCTTTGATTTTGGAAAATAGATATAATAAATACCCCCTACAATAGATTTAGTGTTCCTAATAGTATTAGAGGGTTTAAATAATTTAATGGTATCCTTTGGTATATAATTTTTATCATCGAATAAACTCGCTCTCAAATAAGCAATGGAGTCAATGGTATTGGAAGCATTGATTTTCAATACAAACTGAGCCGTTCCTTTAAATGATAGGAAAATCAATAAACCAATAAAAAGCAACTTTTTGAATGGCGTTTTCATGCCGCTAAGCTAACAATGAATCCATAAAGTTTAAATCAAATAGATTTAATTCTATAAATCTGTTGTTTAATGCCGATAAATCTAACAGGGGCAATTGATAATTTATCCTAATTTTATATTACAATCACCAAACAGCGCTTGAATCGCATGTTTACAATTACTGAAAATGTGAAAGACGACATACTAGAAATTCAATTTTCTGGTCATGGAACAGACAACAAATATTATCAAATTATTTGCAGTAAGGGGAATATTTTACAACAAGGTAAAATAACAGGCTATACACAACGTACATGCTTGTTTGTTGGTGATTTGAAAAAAGGATCCTACTCTTTTAAATTAGATGATTCAGAATTAAAAACATTTCATGTTCTATAAACAGTTTGGTTTTTAGAATTTCCAATTTAATCCACTTTTACTTTCATAATTAATTTCCTGATCCTCCCTTCTCCTATCATAGGTGCATGCACATCATTTGGAAAATAGATACCAAATTGCCCTGGGTGTAATTTGAAAAAATGATCTGGGGCATCTTCAAAAAATAAGACATCTTTTTCTTTACTGTAAGTACCTCTTGGCTCAACACAAGAGCTGCGAGATTTCCAACCTACCGTCTCTACCCCATTAAAACATACCTGTATATCAATATAAGCATTGTGACATTCAAAATTAGCACAGGATTCCATCATACTTACGCCATCCTCGTCTGATATAATTGCTATAATATTTTTGTCATCAATTTCTTTTTTACCCACAGGCAATGCTTCAAACTTCGTATTTAAGATATAGTCAAAGGCTGCAGCGAATCGAGGATGCACTGTTACATATTTATTCAACTCAGTGAGTTCGTCAAGTATCATACAATTACTCTTTTTTAATGGTTATTTTTTTCTTGATTTTTATTTTCTCCACTTTTATTCCTACCTAAACCAATTTTTGGAACTTCCACCTCCTCTATCTTTTCTACCACTAATAAATCTTCCACATCAATATTCATTGGCAACTGTCCCACTTTCACAATCGCACGTTTTCCTTTAAAGCCAATGACTTCACCCACTTGGTAATTCTTCTTTAATTTCACAATAGATCCAACTTCAATAGGTCCTGCAGCTTCTTTATACTGTTTGTCCACTTTTTTAGCCAACTTATTAATCACAATGGCATCATTCTTTTTAAAGAGCAAATTGTACAAGGTCTTCATGACTTCCTCCTTCTTATCTGACTTTTTATAATCCAATGCGATTTGCTTCAAATTACGCTCCATCTCTTTTAAATAAGTAAACTTAGATTCTGCCACTTTATTCTGTTCTTTCAATAGCTCAACTTGTTGTAGGTGCTTTTCTTTATTTAAAGTTTTATTCAACTCTAATTTTAAGCTATCATTTTCTTTAATCAACTTATGTAGCTCTTTTCTTTCTTTTTGAACCAATTGTAAATCCTGTTCTGTTCTATTCAGTAACTTATCTAATTCAAAATGATGTGTATCTACCAGTTTTCTAGCTCGATTGATTAAATGCTTCGGCAATCCAATACGTTCTGCAATCGCAAAAGTATATGAGCTACCGGGCTTGCCTATCACTAACTGATACAATGGCTCCAATTTTACTTCATCAAATTGCATCGCACCATTTAAAATACCTTTATTGTGATTCGCCATTACTTTTAAATTCAAATAATGCGTAGTAACAATACCTTGTGCATGTTTATGGGACAACTCTTCTAAAATTACCTCAGCAAACGCACCTCCTAAATGTGGATCTGATCCACTTCCTAATTCATCAATAAAAAACAAGGTCTTACCATTAGCGTTTTCAATAAAGTACTTCATGTGCGTCAAGTGACTGCTATAGGTACTTAATTCAAAGGCCAGATTTTGTGTATCTCCCAATTGAATGAACAATTGCTTATATATACCCATTTGGGAATCGGGATGTACCGGCACCAATAAACCAGATTGAAGCATCACTTGGTTCAAACCTAAGGTTTTCATAGACACCGTCTTCCCTCCCGCATTCGGCCCACTGATAATCAAAATTCTTGCCTCGTCATCCAATTCTAGATTAACTGGTATTGTTTTTTTACCAGATGCTTTATTGTACATATACAATAAAGGATGGTATGCTTGAATCAAATGTGAAGTAGCTTTATTTTCTACTACTGGTAAATGCGCATTCATATCAATTGCCAATAATGCCTTGGCTTTGATAAAATCATACAATCCTACCATTTGTAAGTAGCCCATTAATAAACTGGAGTAAGGGGCTAGCTGTGATGTTAATTGCCTTAATACTCGCTGTACTTCCTTGGTCTCGTCCTGTTCTAAACTAAATAATTCATTATTCAATTCAATGGTTTCTTCTGGCTCAATGAAAGCAGTTTTACGACTATCACTTTCTCCATGTAAAAAACCCTTAACCTGTCTTTTATATTCAGAGAAAACAGCAACCACACGTCGTCCATTACTAAAGCTCTCATCAATATCGGCCGTATAACCAGATTTGGCTAGTCTCCCTAACACTTTTTCAAATATGCGCCTTAACTCCTGTCTTTTTTTATACAATTGTGCACGGATCTTTGCTAATGCTTCGGAAGCATTGTCCTTTACTAAACCCCTATCATCAATGACTTCGTCGATAGACTCAATGATTGATTTTTCAAAATAACTTTCAGCAATGACTAAATATAAGTGACTATAAGCAGCTTGACGCTCTGCATCAAACCATTTAAAAATCTGACCTATATGATCGACCAGCCTGCGCACCAATAACCATTGTTCACCCGTTAATTGCGCGCCTGGAATCCCCAACAATTTGACATCTTTTCTGATATCTAAAATAAAGTCACTTGGAAAATACTGATTGGCTTGCTTAATAAACTGGTATTCTTGGGTCTGCCTTAAAGTAATTTGAATATAATTTAAATGCGTATGGATACGCATTGCTTCCACTTGCTCCTTGCCTATAGTTGATTGACAATAATTGAGTAAGATAGCCTTGATCTTATCAAATTCTAATTGGGAAAGGGCGTTTTCTGGATATACTCTCATGGCTATAGGCACAAATTTAGTTAAATAAACATTAACAGCATTAGAACAAATTGGCCTTTGATTTGTTGTAATTTGAAGCATCTTTTATATATGAAAACAAGTAAACATCTCACAGTCCTATTTTGTAGCGTTATTTCGCTATTTGCCTGTGCACAGTCGCCTAAAAAGCAATCTAAACCGCAAAAAATCAATATGGAAAATACACAAACAATTACATTAGGATCAGGCTGTTTCTGGTGTACAGAAGCCATCTACCAACGTTTAGAGGGCGTGGTGAAAGTAACAAGTGGCTATAGTGGTGGCCATGTTGATAACCCAACCTATGAACAGGTTTGCGATAAAACCACAGGCCATGCCGAAGTTTGCCAAATTGTATTTGACACCACTAAAATCAGCTTGGACGATATTTTATCTGTTTTCTGGAAAACGCATGACCCCACCACACCAAATCAACAAGGCAATGATGTCGGTCCTCAGTATAGGTCAGCGGTTTTCTACCATAATGAACAACAAAAGGAGTTAGCACTTAAATACATTAAAGAATTAGATGCAAGCAAAGCTTGGGATAAACCAATCATTACCGAAGTAACTGCGTTTTCAAAATTTTATTCAGCTGAATCCTACCACCAAAACTATTATAACAATAATACCAATCAAGGATATTGCCGCTATGTGATTGGCCCAAAATTGGATAAATTTGAAAAAGTATTTAAGGAAAAATTAAAAAAAGAGGAAAATTAGACGAGTGGATACCTCCTGGTTCAAATGAAAGAGGCGTTTTGAGGAGAATATTTTAACTTAGGGATTCAATACAATGAATCCCTAATCTTTTTATATGAAAAAAGTCTTTTTCTTAATAACGCTTTCCCTCCTATCAGGTAAGCAATTCGCGCAGCCTTTAGTAAATGAATCGGATATTTTAAGAGGTAGTTTAAATGAAAATAGAGACTGGTTTGATATCAAAAGATATGTTATTGATGTAACGCCCAATTATGAAACAAAATCTATAGTGGGTGTGGTAAGCTGGAAAGCATTGGCGGTAAAACCTTCCAAGCAAATTCAAATAGATTTACAAGCGCCATTAGTGATTGACAGTATTTTGCTATGGTCCAATAGTAAAGATAATGCACAATATGTCCGTTTGCCATTTACAAGATCTAATCATATCGCTCTTGCGCAAATTGAAAGCACACTCCCAAAAGGGCAAGAATTTGGCTTAACTATTTTTTACCATGGCGTTCCTAAAGAAGCCATTCGACCACCTTGGGATGGAGGATGGATATGGAAAAAAGATAGTAACGGTCAACCTTGGATGTCAGTCGCTTGTCAGGGTTTAGGGGCCTCTGTTTGGTACCCTTGTAAAGACCATCAATCCGATGAACCAGAAGAAGGCGCTGTACTTACAATACAAGTACCTAAAGATAAAAACCTAGTTGCTATTGGCAATGGAAGACCAATACCCGAGCAAAAATGGACTCCAAATAAAGCATACAATCGTTTTTCATGGCAGGTATCCAATCCCATTAACAATTATAATATCATCCCTTATATTGGCGATTATGTAGGCTGGAAAGAAACTTACAAAGGCTTGAAAGGCAAATTAGACCTAAGCTACTGGGTGCTGAGAAATGATTCTGCAAAAGCAGTAGAGCAGTTCAAACAAGTCCCTAAAATGTTGGAAGCTTTTGAATATTGGTTTGGCCCATATCCATTTTATGAGGATGGATTTCAATTGGTACAAAGTCCACACTTAGGCATGGAACACCAATCTGCTATTGCTTATGGTAATCAATTTAAAAATGGCTACCTAGGTAGAGATTTATCTGGATCGGGCTGGGGTTTAAAATGGGACTTCATCATTGTTCATGAAAGTGGTCATGAATGGTTTGCCAATAATATCACCACCAAAGATATTGCGGATATGTGGGTGCATGAAGGTTTTACCAATTATTCAGAAACCTTATTCACTGAATATTTTTATGGTAAAAAAGCGGGCAATGAATACAATTATGGTATTCGTAAAAATATTAAAAACGACATCCCCATCATTGGGCAATATGGCGTAAATCAAGAAGGCAGTGGAGATATGTATTCAAAAGGATCCTCCTTATTACATACCATCAGACATTCGATCAACAACGACAGTTTGTTCAGGAGTATTTTAATGGGATTAAATCAACAATTTTACCATCAAACAGTCACCACTCAAGAGGTTGAAAATTATATTTCTTTGCGTGCGAATTTTGGTTTTCAAAAAGTTTTTGATCAGTATTTAAGAACCATTCAAGTTCCTGTATTAAGCTACCACTATAATGAAAAAGAAAAAATATTCACGTACGAATGGAAAAATTGTGTTCCAGGTTTTAATCTGCCCTTGCATTTTGAATACCAAGGTAAGCCGTTTAGTTTAATGCCGATGGATTACCAACCCCAGCAACGCTTGATTCAAGAAGCTAACTTTAATGTACAAGATTTTGTGAAAACTATCGAAAGTCAATACTATATTCAATTGGAACAGGTTAAATAATCCAATACTGAATTTGTTATTTCGATTTAAAAGGTATTCAATTATTTTTTGAGCACCCTGCCCAAACTATATAAACGTTTTTGCCAGTAGGGCTCAGACAAGTCACTGATAGTAACCCCTTGACTGGTAGAGGCATGTGCAAATTTATTATTGGTCATGTAAATACCCACATGCGAAATAGAACGGCTGCCATCTGTTTTAAAGAAAATCAAATCTCCTTCTTTCAAATCTGACCAATCAATTTTTTCACTTTGCTCGTATTGTTCCGCAGCTGTTCTTTTTAAATTGGTATTGTAAATGGCATTCATCACATCTAATGTGAAATAGGAACAATCTACCCCTCTTTTACTAGAACCTCCTAGCGCATAAGGTGTTCCCCACCACTCATCAATTTTTTGAAGCAAAGGAATATTATTAATATCTTCTACTGCAATATCCATTTGAATAGAATATTTTAATTGTAGCCAATTTGCTTTCTCCAAATCGGTTAAATTATCTGGCATTCTATCTGTACGTTCCGTTCTAGCTAAAACAGGCTCTGCTTCCAACGCATCAGATGCTTTTTTTAAATAAACTCGACCAGGTTTTACAGAAATATTATCCAAAAATTCAATGCTATCATTGTCTGTTTCAGGGATGGCCACAACTGCTGGTAAATTTCTTTTGGGTTTTGCTTTAAAAGTGGCAGACTTTGCTTGAACAGCTTGTTTGAACTTCGTCAAACTTGTACAGCTTGTCATCAAGCAGCTCGCTAGCAATAAACTTAAAATAAATAATGGGCCTTTTTGCATGAATGGCAAGATAAGTCAAGAAGCTTAAAATTGGCTCAAGCAGGCTGATTTTAACCCATTTTTGTGGAAAATTAAGCCTGTCAAAGCCCTTCTTTTTCACGATATTTGTGCCTTATCCCGATATCCCAGATGCCCAAATTTTCACATTTACACGTTCATACCCAATATTCCTTACTGGATGGGGCTGCTTCCATTGATGGTTT
>JBFYPO010000113.1:0-17535 GCA_041303215.1 Asinibacterium sp.
ATTATAACCACAAAAATACAGGCCGTCCTTTAACTGGAAAATGGTTCTCCAAATTTCAATCCAATTATATTGATGTAAGTAATGAGCCATTGTATCCATTTGGTTATGGTTTAAGCTATACTCAATTTGAATATGGAGCTATCAAGTTGTCCTCCACTCAATTAAAAGGCAATCAAACTTTAACAGTGACTGTGCCGGTTACAAATACAGGCAATTATCCTGGAAAAGAAGTAGTACAACTTTATATTCGTGACATGGTAGGTAGTATTACGAGGCCTGTAAAAGAATTGAAAGGGTTTAACAAAATTGAAATAGCAGTTGGTGAAACAAAGCAAGTGAGTTTTGAAATTACCCCTGAATTATTAAAGTTCTACAACAGTGATTTGAAATTTGATTGGGAATCAGGAGACTTTCAAATTATGGTTGGTCCTAATGCAAAAGATGTTAAATCAGTAAAAGTAAATTGGGCGAAGTAAAATCTTTTCGAAATTACCAACTTCCATACAAGCCCTCTTTGAGGGCTTTTTGGTATTTCTTATCATTGAAAGAGTACAAGTAGGCTGCTTTGTGCGCTCCGCCTTTTTTGGTCTCTGCTAAACGATTTAAAATGCCAAAACTTAAAAGTTTGCGTTGGAAATTTCTACGGTCTAATTTTTGATTCAAAATTGTTTCATACAATTTTTGTAATTCAGGCATGGTAAATTTCTTGGGCAATAAGTTTTTACCAATAGGGAGGTAGGCAATTTGATTCCTTAGTGTTTCTAAGGCTTTTTGCACAATATTGGCATGGTCCATCATCAAATCCTCAAGTGTTTCAATATTCATCCATTCACAACCTGATGGATTTGTTGACAATTGTCCCTTCACTTTATTAAAGTCAACCAATGCATAAAATCCAACTGTAATGAATCTTTGAATAAGCCAATTGTCTTTAGGAATTTTCACGCCAAAACTTTGGTATCTTTTTTGATGGATACTTGCATCCGCTCTATCTGGTGCACCAAATACATGAAACTGTTGTAAAAAGATATCTTTCACCCCAGTCCTCTCCTGCAATACTCTATAGGCTGCTTCTTCAATAGGTTCTGTTTTTTTAATAAAGCCTCCTGGAAGTGCCCATTTGTTTACAGTCTCTACATGTAACAGTAAGATTTTGAGTTGTTGTTCATGAAATCCTAAGATGACACAATCTACAGAAATACCTGATTGAAATTGTGCGGCACCTTTTTCGAGCAACAGCTTTAAGGAAGGGGGTAGTGTATTTTTATTGGACATATACGATCAATCACCAATAGTTTAATTTATTGTTTGTTCAGTAATTTTTCCTGTTGTCTTATGCTTGAGGATCAATTTCTTTGCGCCATAATGGGTCATTTCTTCTTTCACTAAATAATGCTCGGCATCGTATTCCACTAAGTGACTTTCTTTGGTCAATCCAGTTTTACCTCTCCATATATCCAATTGTACTGGTTCCCATAATTTTGTTTTAGCTGACTTGTAGGCCGCATCCAAAATACAGTTAACGACATAGCCATCGTAAAATGTCTCTTTTGGTGCTTCTCCTTTTTCAATAGAGTTGAACATATCCATGAACATGTGGTTGTATCCAAGTTCATTCAATTCATCTCCTACGGGAAATAACCAACCTCTATCACTCTCTGCTTTTTCTGCAATATAATCGCCCCCTTTTCCTGTAGTAAACATTTCGAATCCTGTTCTTAAAAAACTATTGATCCAAATAGTGCCTTCTGTTCCCATTACCTCGTCTCTTAAATCTAGGCCACCTCTAAATGTCCAGCTCACTTCAAATTGTCCAATAGCACCGTTTTCATATTTTACTAAACCAATGGCATGGTCTTCGGCATCAATTGGTTTTACCTGTGTGTCTGCCCAACACATCACTTCGATTGGTTTGATGTCTTTACCAATATAACTTCTGGAGATTTCTACACAATGACACCCTAAATCAAGAATACAACCACCACCAGCTTGATGGATATCCCAAAACCATTCACTATGAGGGCCAGGGTGGGTCTCACGTGACTTCGCCCATAAAACACGACCTAACGCGCCTTCTTTAACGCTTTGATTCGCTTTGATGAACTTAGGTGTATATACTAGGTCTTCTAAGTAGCCATTAAATATGCCCGCTTCTTCCACTGCGATCAACATACGCTTGGCTTCTTCTCCATTGCGTCCAAGCGGCTTGGTCGTCATGACTGCCTTTTTATGTTTGCAACACATCATCACTGCAGCTTCATGCAAATTGTTAGGCAATGAGATACAAACAATATCTACCTCTGGATGTGCAATAGCTTCCTCCATTTCGGTGGTCCAATGTGCGCAATTATAATCCGCTGCAAATTGCTTAGCAGCCTCCTCGCGCCTTGCATAGATACTTACTACTTTGTCTTTACTTCTATAGCCTTGTAATGCATCCGCATAAAAGCGTCCAATAAATCCAGCACCTAACATTGCGATTCTCATAATCAAATGAATGAATAATTAAAAAAAACAGAATTCAATACTATAAATGATAAAGCCTATCCTCTTGGATAGGCTTTGCGTTCAAGAATGATCTATACATTAGACGCGCTCGCGTCATCTTCTTTAAAGAATAAGATAAATGCAATCAATACAGCCCCTGCAATCGCGGCTGGCGTCAACCAGATACTTTGCCAGTTATGACCAGTTGCATCTGCTAATTTATTTTGCTCAACTACAAAACCACTGTAATTGGTTCCAATGAACATACCAACACCATAGGTGGCAAAAGTGAATAAGCCTTGAGCAGCGTTTTTAATATTTTCGCCCGCTTTCTTTTCGGTATACATATACCCTGTCACAAAAAAGAAATCATAACATATACCATGTAAAATGATACCTGCATACAACATCCAACTTGCGTCCATATTGCCATAAGCAAAACATATATAACGTAATACCCATGCAGTGATACCAAAAATCAACATATTTTTTACACCAATCTTATTGAACAAGAAAGGGATGGCTAATATAAAGATCGCTTCTGACATTTGACCCATTGTCATTTTACCTGCTGCATTGTCTAGGCCAACTTCATTCAAGAAAGGGTTTGCAAAACCATAATAAAATGAAAGAGGAATACAAATTGCAATAGCGGAGATAAAGAACACTAAGAAAGATTTATTCTTTAATAAAACAAATGCATCCTTTCCTAAAATAGCACCCATAGAAGAAGGGGTACCTGCTGCTTTTGGTGGTGTGTTTGGTAAAGTAAAACTCAACAAACCTAATACCGCAGAAATCCCAGCTGCCACTACAAATGTACCTTCTGTTTTTTCTATGCCTAATTGACTAATCACTAATCCAGCAGCAATCCATCCTAAAGTACCAAATACACGAATCCATGGAAACTGTTTTCCTGGATCTGTCATTTGAGCAAATGCAACACTATTACTTAATGCAATAGTTGGCATGTATAATAAAGAGTATACTAAAATTACCCAATAGAAGTTAGTGTTATCTACTTTAGTAGCAAAAAACAACAAGGCAGCACCTACAAGGTGTAAGACGCCCATGATTTTTTGTGCAGAAAAAAATCGGTCTGCAATCATGCCCACAAAAAACGGAGAAATGATGGTTGCGATAGCGCCGGCACCATAAGCAGCCCCAATATCAACGCCTGATGAACCCAATTTTTCACCCATATACGTTCCCATTGTTACGTACCATGCACCCCAGATATAATATTGAAGGAACATCATGGCAGACAATAATACACCAGTTTTTAATTTCATAGATTGGTTTTTAAATCGTTAGCATTTATAAGCGTAGTCAATATACAAACTAAATTGTAAAATGGACACAATGAGGCTTCAAAAATCGACTAAAACATGAAAATATAGACCTAAAAAAGCCCTATTCATGGATTGGAATAGGGCTATATAAATACATTACAATAAGATTATGCATCAAGTGCTTGAAGGATATCATGTAAGATATCTTCTTCATGTTCCAAACCAACAGAAATTCTAATTAATCCTGGGCTAATACCTACTGCTTGTCTTTCTGTTTCTGAAAGTTTAGCATGGGTAGTACTTGCAGGATGTGATGCGATACTTCTGCTATCTCCAAGGTTGGCTGTCAAAGAAAGCATTTTTAAATGGTTCAGGAATTGTCGTCCTGCTTCCAATCCTCCTTTTAATTCAAAACAAACAATACCTCCTCCATTTTTCATTTGCTTTTTTGCTATGGCATGGTGTGGGTGAGAAGCTAAGAAAGGATATTTTACAAAGTTAATTTTTGCATGACCTTCTAAATGTTGAGCAATTGAAAAGGCAGATTTACTATGTCGCTCCATGCGAACTTCTAAGGTCTCTAAACTTTTACTCAATACCCAGGCATTAAAAGGTGAGAGGGATGGACCAGTACTTCTACAGAATAAATAAATTTCATGGATGAGTGCTTTGCGTCCTACTACAGCACCCCCTAAAACACGACCTTGCCCATCGATCCATTTTGTGGCAGAGTGTACCACCAAGTCTGCACCAAGATCGATTGGTGTTTGTCCAATAGGCGTAGCAAAACAGTTGTCTACATTTAAAATGATATTATGTTTTTTAGCAATCGCACTAATCATAGCAATGTCTAACACTTCTAATCCTGGATTAGTAGGTGTTTCTAAATAAATCATTTTTGTATTTGGCTGTATCGCAGCTTCCCATTCTGTTGCAGTTGCATTCGCTGCTACATAACTATATTCCATGCCGTATTTTGGTAGGTATTTTGATACCACCGTATGGGTACTTCCAAAAATGGAATTACAAGATAAAAGATGATCCCCTTTTTTTAATAAAGCCATAAAGGATCCAAATACAGCACTCATGCCACTTGCTGTGGCAAAGCCAGCTTCTGCGTGTTCTAAAACAGCAAGACGGTCTACAAATTCTTGCACATTCGGATTTGAAAATCGACTATAGATATTATCATCGGATTCGTCTGCAAAAGCAGCACGCATTGTTTCTGCTTCTTCAAAACAAAAACTACTTGTTAAGAACAAGGGGCTTGAATGTTCGCCTTCTGCTGTTCTTTCAATTTGCGTACGGATTAATTTAGACTGATCGTGTTTCATGCATTCAAATAAAAAATTATAAAATTACCACTTCCCATGTGATCACTGCGCCCGCTGCTCTTAATGTCGCTGCGACCGAACAATATTTATCAATCGACAAGGCGCAAGCTTTCTCCGCTTTTTCTTTTGTCATACTGCCTTTTAATTTAAAAACAATATGCACTGTTTCCCATAATGCAGGTTCCTTGCCTACAGCTCTTTCTCCAGTAATCACCATCTCGTAATGTGCTAAGGTTTCTTTTTGCTTATTCAATATCATCACCACATCTACACCACTGCATCCACCTAAGGCACTCAATAAAGCTTGCATAGGGCGTACGCCATTGCCATGACCTCCTTGATCTGCTGGTATGTCCATGGTCATAGCTTGTCCAGTTTCGTCCAATGTTTCAAACTGATAATCGTTATCGATGCGTTTTAGTGTAATGGTTGCCATAGAATGCATTTGGGTCTTTAAAAGGAAGTATAAATATTGTACCTTTGCAAAGGTAATTCAAATAGCCAGTTAGTTGGCACAAGAAAGCGATAAAATGGACCCAGTCATTTATAAATACCATCAACCTTTTACCCTTGAATGTGGGGTTAGTTTGCCAAGGCTCAAAATTGCTTACCATTATTATGGGGAATATACCCCTGGTAAAAAAGTAGCTTGGGTTTGTCATGCGCTAACTGCTAATTCGGATGTAGCAGACTGGTGGAAAGGATTTGTAGGTGAAGGATCCTTTGTTAATCCGAATGACTATTTTATTGTTTGTGCCAATATCATTGGTTCTTGCTATGGTTCAACAGGGCCTTTGAGTGTAGAAGACTTAGATGCTTCAATTCGTTTTGATCAGTTTCCAACCATCACCATTCGAGATATGGTGCGTGCCCATATTTTATTGAGACAACATTTAGGAATCGATACAATTGACCTTTTATTAGGAGGTAGCATGGGTGGCTATCAGGCATTAGAATGGGCTATCATGGAGCCTTCTGTTATTCAGAAAATGTTTTTAATCGCTACTTCTCCTTCTGAAAGTGCTTGGGGTGTTGCGGTGCATACGGCACAAAGATTAGCCATTGAAGCAGATTGTACTTGGAAAGAAGCGAAACCAAATGCAGGCGCAAAAGGATTGAAAGCGGCTAGGGCCATTGGGATGCTAACGTATCGTAATTATGGCATCTACCAAGAAAAACAAACCGATGCTGATCCAGAAAAAATTGATGATTTTAAAGCATCTTCTTATATCAATTACCAGGGAGATAAATTAGTAAAAAGATTCAATGCCTATAGTTATTGGTTATTGACAAAGTCGATGGATAGCCATCATCTTGCACGTAAGCGTGGGGGAGATTTAATGGCTACACTGGCCACTATTCAAACGCCTACTTTAATTATTGGAATCAATAGTGATATTCTTTGTCCATTGGATGAGCAAAAATTCATGGAAGCCCATATGCCCAATGCGACATTAGTGGCGATAGATTCAATGTATGGACATGATGGCTTTATTATTGAAACAAAGCAAATTACATCACATTTAAAAGATTGGTTACAACGCCAAGCATAATTTAATATATTTTACCAAGCTAAATTTTACACTATGGGCATTTTAAAACAATTTGGAGAGTACTTATTTATTAAAAAGAAAGATCCAAATCAACCAAGAACTCAGTGGATGAAGTACATGCATGGTATGAATCGTATTTCTTTGATGGTTTTTATTTTTGCCATCCTTTTCACTTTATTCCGTGTATTTATTCTGCCACTTTTTAAATAAAGGGAGCAGTTTACTAAACTAGTGCACTAATTTTTATTCAATGTTTCTTTAATGATGCTTGCTGCAACTTCGGTGGCTTTATTTCCTGTCGTTAAAACTTGTTTGAGTGCAGCATAATCTGCTTTAATAGAAGCTTGTTTATTTGGGTCTTGCAATAACTGCTTTAATTCAATAGATAAGTTGTTAGTGGTTAAATCTTCTTGAATCAATTCTTTCACTACTTCTTTATCCATGATTAAATTTACCAAAGCGATAAATTTAATTTTCACAAAACGTTTGGCGAGTGCTAATGTAATTGGGTTGCCTTTATAACATACAATCTCAGGTACATTTAACAATGCTGTTTCTAAAGTGGCTGTTCCACTGGTCACTAATGCAGCCTTACTATGTTGTAATATTGCATAGGTATTAGCAGCTACTACATGTACATTGGGTAAGTTTGGAATTAGGGTATTAAACCAATCGCTATCAATGCCTGGTGCTTGAGCAACCACAAAATGTTCTTCTGGAAATTCCTTAGCTACAGAGAGCATAATAGGTAATTTCTTTTTGATCTCTTGCTGTCTACTGCCTGGTAACAAAGCGATCAATGCTTGATGCGGTAATGAAGGTAGGGGATGAGGTAAAGCATCAAGCGCTTCAATCACCTCCATCAAGGGATGACCAACATAATCTACTTCCCAATTCCATCTCTCTTTAAAATATTGTTTTTCAAATGGCAGGATACACATCAAGCGATCTATGGTGGCTCGCATAGCAGGTACCCTGTTTTCTTTCCATGCCCATACTTGAGGCGCGATAAAATAAACCACTTTTAAACCTCTTTCTTTGGCCCACTTTGCAATCCGTAAATTAAAACCAGGGTAATCTATACAAATAAGTATATCGGGTTCAAATTCGGTGATGTCTTTTTTACAAAACGCAATATTAGAAAGGATCGTTCTTAAATTCAGTAATACTTCTACAAAGCCCATAAAAGCTAGGCTACGGTAATGTTTAACGAGTTTGCCACCGGCTGCTTGCATGAGTTCGCCACCCCAACATTGTATTTGTGCAGCAGGGTCATTTTTAAAGATGGCTTTCATTAAATTAGATCCGTGTAAGTCACCGCTAGCTTCACCAGCAATAATGTAATATTTCATTTATAAAAACCATTTTGTAGCAATAGCGACTATTGCATAAATACAAGTCGTAAAAAAAATACCTTTCGCAGTTTTATCCAGCTGCTTATGAAAAAAGAAAGTCAATGCGCCAGCGTTTAACAATAGAGATACGCTAATCATTGCAGAGAGTATGGACTTTTGATTGGCCAATAAATCTAAAAAGGTTTGCAAAGGAACCATGCTAAATTTCCATTGATAAAATCCAGCAAACCCTAAAAAGGGGAGTGCTAAACCTGTCAATACCCCCAATATATAATTGTCTTTTTCTAATTGCATTGGATTACCATTTCCATTTTTTACTCAATTGTGCTTTCAGTGCATGATTGGTCAAATCAAATTGAACTGGAACCACGCTCACATAATTATTTTTAAGTGCCCATACATCGGTGTCTTTGGATGTATCAAAGTTGACAAATTCACCTGTGAGCCAGTAATATTTTTTGCCATGTGGGTCGGTGCGCTCCACAAATTTTTCGTCGTATTTAGCATAAGCTTGTTTGCACATTTTTATGCCTTTGATCATTTTTGTTTCCACTTTTGGAATATTCACATTCAAACACAAGTGTTTGTCAAGCTTTTTATCTGCCAAGACATGCTCCACAATGATGCGCGCAAAATGAGCGGCTGCAGTAAAGTCTGCTTCAATACTTAAATCTAATAAGCTAAAGCCGATACTTGGAATACTTTCGATAGAGGCTTCCAATGCAGCAGACATGGTCCCAGAATAAATTACATTAATAGAGTGGTTGGCGCCATGGTTAATACCACTTAAGCAAATGGTAGGTTTACGGTGTAAGACTTTATCTACTGCCAATTTTACGCAATCCACCGGGGTGCCGCTACAAGAATAGGCTTCCACATTTGGATCATCCTGCCAATGAACTTTAGTTAACCTTAAATGTTGGCCTAGGGTGATGGCATGTCCCATGCCACTTTGAGGCTTATCTGGTGCGACCACCACTATTTTACCTAAACCTTCAACTGCTTTTACCAATGCATGGATGCCCGGAGCATTGATACTGTCGTCGTTGGTAATTAAAATCACAGGTTGCTCCTTTTTAGAGGAGGCAGATTTTGTTGCAAGTTTCTTAGCCATACTGCAAGTTACCAAGAAGGCAGAATCCTTTCAAAAAAAAGAAATTGCTAAATAAATTTGGAAAAACTAAAATAATTAGTAAATTGCACTAAAATAATTAGTTATGTCATACGCAGGAAAGAATTTAAAATTCATCAGAAAGCAACGTGATTGGACACAAGAGGAGTTGGCGAACCAACTTCAAATTAAGCGCTCTTTAGTTGGTGCTTATGAGGAAGGTAGGGCGGAACCTAGATTAGAAGTACAGGAAGCCATTTGTGCTTTATTTAATATTAGTTTGGAGGTCTTTTTATTTCAGGACCTTTCCGAGATGGAAGCCTTTGACCTGAATCAAGGGTATAATATGGGTGGATCTTATTTAGAAAGACGCAGGTCTCTTAAAACGGATAGTTCAAATAGTGCAGCTATTGTATCCTTTGTTCCTGTAAAGGCGGCAGCGGGTTATTTAGCAGGCTATGCAGATCCAGAATTTATAGACGAATTAAATACCTTCACTTTACCTATGTTGGCACCAGGGGAATACCGTGCTTTTGAAATTGTAGGGGATAGCATGTTGCCAACACCAAGTGGTAGTGTGATTGTGGGGGAGAGAGTTGCGAGCTTAAAAGAGGTAAAAAGTAGCAATACCTATATCGTTATTTCTAATACAGACGGGGTAGTTTATAAGCGAATTATTACCAATGATGATCGCGCTAGTGATAGCATTGGAGAAAAGCTTACCTTATTGAGTGACAATCCTTTATATGAGCCATATCAAGTAAATACCAAAGATATTGTGGAGGTTTGGAAGGCGGTTTACATTATCCATAAAGCGGGTACTCAGCCCATGTGGAATGTGGACCAATTGGCCGGTGTAGTGAATACTTTGCAGGATCAAATTACTTCTATCCAGAAGAAGCTGAACTAGTTATGTTATTTATTAGTTAGTTTGCTGAATCATGGGGGTATTATACTACATTCAATCTAGTATAGTTTAATTAAAGTAAAATGGGTTAATTCATTGATAAATAATGAATTAACCCATTTTTATTAAAATTAAATACGAGGTCAATGACTTCGATTAATTACTTATTCCCACTCAATCGTAGCAGGTGGTTTACTACTGATGTCATAGACAACGCGGTTAATACCTCTTACTTGGTTAATGATTGAGTTACTCATATGGGCAAGAAACTCATAGGGTAGATGTGCCCAATCTGCCGTCATGCCATCAACAGATGTAACTGCTCTAAGTGCTACTGTGAACTCGTAGGTCCTTTCGTCGCCCATGACACCTACACTTTTTACAGGTAATAGGATGGTACCGGCCTGCCAAACTTTGTCATAAAGTCCAAATTCCTTGAGTCCATTGATATAAATGGCGTCTGCTCTTTGGAGTAGATCCACTTTTTCTGGGGTGATTTCGCCCAATATACGAATAGCTAATCCAGGACCTGGGAAAGGGTGTCTTTGAATCATGTCGGCTGGTATGCCTAATTCTAGACCCACTTTACGCACTTCATCTTTAAATAAACTACGTAATGGTTCAACCAGTGTAAGGTGTAAAGTGTCAGGAAGGCCACCCACATTATGATGTGATTTGATGGTCTGAGAAGGCCCATGTACACTCACGCTTTCAATAACGTCAGGATAAATTGTACCTTGACCTAAAAACTTGGCTTCCAACATGTTAGAAGCTTCTATTTGAAATACATCTATAAATAGTTTTCCAATAATTTTACGCTTTTCTTCAGGATCAGATTTGCCTGCTAAGGCATCATAGAACATGTTTTTAGCATCAATCCCTCTGACATTTAAACCTATGTTATGGTACATATCTAGTACCTGTTGAAACTCGTCTTTTCTCAATACCCCATTGTCAACAAAAATACCATGAAGGCGATTGCCAATCGCTTTGTGAATTAGGGTAGCGGCTACGGTACTATCCACACCGCCACTTAAAGCCATAATCACATGACCGTCTCCAATTTGCTCCTTTAATTGTGCCACTGTTTCGTTCACAAAAGAAGCAGGTGTCCAGTTTTGACTACAACCGCAAATCTCTACCAAGAAATTACGAATCATGGTTTTACCCTCTGTAGAGTGGTAAACTTCTGGGTGAAACTGAAAACCGTGTAAGCTGTTCCCTTGATCTGCCTTTTTTCTAAATCCGGCCACTGGGATACTTTCTGTATCTGCTAAAAGTTCAAAATTACTAGGTAAAACGGTGATGGAATCGCTATGGCTCATCCAAACTTGGCTATTATCTTGTATATTTTTGAAAATGATATCCTCTTTTTGAATACGCAATTGAGCACGGCCATATTCACGCTTATTCGATTTTTCTACCTTACCCCCAAAATTCTTAGCACTTAATTGGGCCCCATAACAAATCGTCAATAGGGGTAATTTGGCTAAAATTGCTTCAATATCTACGTTGGGTGCTTTATCCTCGTTCACACTTGCAGGGGAGCCACTTAAAATGACCCCTTTTAAGCTTTCATCAAATTCAATGGGCGCATGAAAGGGCTGTATCTCACAATATACATTGGCTTCTCTAACTGCACGAGCGATTAACTGTGTATACTGGCTACCAAAATCTAGGATTAATATTTTCTCAGTCATACAGCGAAGATACAAGGAAAATGAATCTCGATGAAAGGGAGTATTTCACATAGGATTCACAAATGCTGGGGACAAAAAAAATCCCACCAAAGAGGCAGGATTTCAATATGAGGACTTATAGCGCAGGAGCGCGATAAATTACTTCTTCTTCTTAACCACTTGCTTAACAGCAACGTGCTTAGCCAATTTGCTCTTTAAATTAGCAGCTTTATTTTTGTGGATGATACCACGCTTTGCTAATTTATCAATTTGAGAAACAATGTTTGGTAATTTCTCATCGTAAGCTTTTTGTTCTTCTATTGTCTTTAAATCACGAATAGCGTTACGGGTAGTTTTACCATAATAACGGTTTCTATCGCGACGTTTAGTTGCTTGTCTTACATCTTTTTTGGTAGCCGAATGATTTGCCATGTACTAATTAATTTTCAGGAGGGCAAAGGTAAGGGACTTGAGCAAATATTTAAAATTAAAATGAAAAAAAATAAAAATTGAATGTAATTCATTGATAATCAAATACTTAAAATCTATCTAAATTATGATTTTTGCATGATTTTCACCTAAAAGCTAAAATACCTGCCAAAACAAGAAAATTTGGGACATGAATGCAACAAATTAAACCTAGATTTTTAGCTCTTTTTACTTTATTAATCAATCATTTAAACCGATATTTGCAAACCTTGTTTCGACAAATAAACGAAAGGATAAACAATGAAGGATTTTACCTACATCACCAACTCACATCCAGCCTTTATAGAAGGTTTGTACCAACAATTTTTAACTGATCCCGCATCAGTAGACCCAGATATCATTAAGTTTTTTGAAGGTTTCGATTTCGCAATGCAAAATGGAACGGTAGCCCCTGCTCAAGTTGCTACCAATACTGTTTCGAATATTAGCGCAGATTGGGCCAATGAAATCAAAGTGTATCGTTTGATATTGGGGTATAGAAATAAAGGGCATTTGATTGCTACCACCAATCCAATTAGAACAAGAAAAGATAGAGGGGCTAATTTGGACTTAGCGTTTTTTGGTTTATCTGATGCAGATTTATCAAAAACATTTCAAGTTGGCTCAACGATTGGTTTAGGCGCCGCAACACTCAAAGATATTCTCGCTCATCTACAAAAAACGTATGCAAAAAGTGTAGGGGTAGAGTTTAAATATATTTCAGATCAACAAAGAGTAGATTGGTTAACCAATGAATTGGAAAATAAATTCAGTCAACCGATTCCACTAGAGCAGAAAAAACATATCCTTGAAAAATTAAATCAAGGCGTCATTTTTGAAAAATTTTTACACACCAAATATATTGGTCAAAAACGTTTCTCTTTAGAAGGAGGTGAATCTACGATTGCAGCTTTAGATGCGATTGTGAATACTGCTGGTGAACAAGGTGTAGAAGAAGTGGTGATAGGTATGGCACATCGTGGTAGATTGAATGTGCTTGCAAATATTATGGGCAAAACCTATGAGCAAATATTTAGTGAATTTGAAGGTACTGCTGTATTAGATCAAACCATGGGTAGTGGTGATGTGAAATACCACATGGGTTTCTCTTCTGAAGTAACCACATTTAACAATAAAAAAGTGCATCTTAAATTGATGCCCAATCCTTCTCACTTAGAAGCAGTGGATCCTGTTGTATTAGGATTTGCACGTGCAAAAGCAGATGTATTGTACAATTCTGATTTATCTAAAATCTTACCTATCCTGATTCATGGGGATGCTTCTGTGGCAGGACAAGGGATTGTGTATGAGATTTTACAAATGTGCCAATTGAATGGCTACAAAACAGGTGGAACAATTCACTTTGTAATTAACAATCAGATAGGTTTCACGACTGATTTTGATGATGCAAGAAGTGCGAACTATTGTACTTCAGTGGCAGCGATGGTGCAAGCACCGGTATTGCATGTGAATGGAGATGATGCTGAAGCGGTAGTGAAAGCAGTTCAAATTGCGACAAAATATAGACAATTATACAAGAGCGATATTTTCATCGATATGGTGTGTTATAGAAAACACGGTCACAACGAAGGAGATGATCCAAAATATACACAACCTCAATTGTATAGCCTGATTGAAAAACATAAGAATCCAAGAGAAGCTTATGTAGAATGTTTATTACAAAATGGGGAAGCGAGTGCGCAGGAATTAGCAAAGGACATGGAGAAGAAATTCTGGTCCGATTTGCAAGCAAGATTAGACGAAGTGAAGCAACATCCCTTGCCTTACAAATACCAAGCACCAGAATTGGCTTGGAAAGCAATGCGTAAAGCAACCAATGAAGACTTTCATAGATCTCCATCCACTGCTATTTCTGCAGAAAATGCAAAATCAATTTTTCAAGCTTTGATGAAATGGCCTGCGAGTTTTACGCCATTAAAGAAAGTAGATAAGTTAATTCAAGAGAAAATCAAATTATACGAAACTGAACAAAAAGTAGATTGGGCAACAGGTGAGTTGATGGCTTATGCCTCTTTACTTGCAGAAGGTAAAACAGTTCGTATGAGTGGACAGGATGTGAAGCGTGGTACATTTAGTCACCGCCATGCGGTTTTAGTGGATGAAAATACCAACGAACAATTTAATAGATTAAATCAAGTTTCAGAAGGACAGCAACCATTTAGAATTTATAATTCTTTATTGAGTGAATATGGTGTACTTGGTTTTGAATATGGTTATGCATTGGCTAACGCAGATGCTTTGGTGGTTTGGGAAGCACAGTTTGGAGATTTCTCCAATGGTGCACAAACCATCATCGATCAATTTATTGCAGCGGGTGAACAAAAATGGCAACGTCAAAATGGGGTAGTCATGTTGTTGCCACACGGTTACGAAGGGCAAGGTCCAGAACATAGTAGTGCAAGACTAGAGCGCTACTTGCAGTTGTGTGCGGAAAACAATATGATCATCACCAATGTGACGACTGCAGCCAATTTATTCCATGCATTGAGAAGACAATTAACATGGGCCTTCAGAAAGCCAATGATTAACTTCTCTCCAAAAGCGAATTTAAGAAGTCCAGCAACCTTCAGTCCAATGACGGATTTGACAAATGGTGGCTTCCAAGAAGTTATAGATGATACTTTCGTATCAAAAGTAGAAGACGTTAAAAAAGTATTATTCTGCTCTGGAAAAATCTATTACGAATTAGCTGAAAGACAAAAAACAGAACAAAGAAATGATATTGCAATTGTTCGTTTAGAACAATTGTATCCTTTGCCTGTTCAACAAATTACTGCGCTATATCAAAAGTATGGTAAGGCTATTTGGTTCTGGGTACAGGAAGAGCCTTTGAATATGGGTGCAGCTAGTTTCTTGCAAATGAATTTAAAAGCGATTAAATATGGTGTCATTAGCAGACAAGCAAGTGCAGCAACTGCCACTGGTTATGCTAAAGTGCATGCGAAAGAACAAAATGAAATAATAACAACTGCGTTTTCTATCTAAAATATTAAAACATGATTTCGATTAAAGTACCTACAGTAGGAGAATCTATCACAGAAGTAACTTTGTTAAAGTGGACAAAGCCAGAAGGAGCATGGGTAGATCGTGATGAAGTAATTGCAGAATTAGAAAGTGAAAAAGCAACATTCGAAGTAAACGCTGAACAAGCGGGGACTTTGCATCATAAAGCAAAAGAGGGAGATAGTATTTTAATTGGAGATATCCTAGCGGATATAGATGAGACTGCTACAAAGCCTGAAGGCGAACCAACTAAGGCTGAACCAGTAGCTGCTCCAGCTGCTGCACCAGCGCCTTCTACTGCACCTGTTACAAGTGTACCAAACAATGTAAAAGCAACGCCAGTAGCAGCTGCTATCATTGCAGATAAGAAAGTAGATACGAATCAAATAAAAGCAAGTGGATTTGCAGGTAAGATTACTAAAGTAGATGTATTGGATGCCTTAAATAATCCTGGTAAAATTCAGTTTGCTGGTCAAGAGTTATTCTCACGTAATGTTAGACCAGAGAAAATGTCTAACCTAAGAAAAACAATCAGCCGTCGATTAGTAGAGGCAAAAAATACCACAGCCATGTTGACTACTTTTAACGAGGTAGATATGACTGGTATTATGCAAATCAGAAAGCAATACAAGGATAAATTTAAAGAAGCCCATGGGGTGAATTTAGGATTCATGAGTTTCTTTGCTAAAGCATGTGCGATTGCATTGACGGAATGGCCTTCTGTAAATGCATTCATTGATGGGGATCAATTATTGTATCATGATTATGCAGATATCAGTATTGCGGTTAGTACGCCAAGAGGATTAACTGTGCCGGTGATCAGAAACGTAGAAAGTTTGAGCATGGCAGGTATCGAGAAAAAAGTAATTGAATTAGCTGGTAAAGCAAGAGATAGTAAATTAACTGCAGAAGAATTAACGGGTGGTACATTCACCATCACCAATGGTGGTGTGTTTGGAAGTTTGATGAGTACGCCAATCATCAATATTCCTCAATCTGCTATTTTAGGCATGCATAAAATTCAAGATCGTCCAATGGCGGTGAATGGGGAAGTGAAAATTTTACCAATGATGTATTTGGCATTAAGCTATGACCACAGAATCATCGATGGACGTGAGAGTGTAGGTTTCTTGGTAAGGGTAAAAGAGTTGTTAGAAAATCCAGCACTTTTATTGATTGCTAAAGATCCTGTAGCAAGTTTATTAGAATTATAATTGGAATAAAAATAATCTAAAGGAAGTCATGCAAAACATGACTTCCTTTTTTATAGTATGACGCATCAAAATCAACATCAAGAAGTTGCTCAAAAATTACTTGCTGCTTATCAAGGGCAAGAGCCTTTGGCTGCTTATTTGAAAAAGTATTTTGCTGCCAATAAAAAGCATGGGAGTAGGGATCGCAAGAGTATCAGTGGATTTTGTTATGAACATTTTAGATCCATGCATGCGGACTTTCCCTTACAGCATGCTATTTCAAAGGAAATAGACCTTCCAGTTTTTATCCAATCACATACGATACAACCTTTGTTATTCATACGTATCAGGCCATGGCAAAAAGAAAAAGTAGTTGCTACATTGCAGGCAGCAGCTGTTGAATATACCGAAGTCAACGAAAATTGCTTTGCTTTTTTGAATACGACATCTCTGCAAAATATTTTGGCGTTGAATAAAGAAGCGGTGATACAAGATTTAAATTCACAAGCATTAGCTACCTTATTAAACCATGTACCTACTAGTATAGAAACGCCCATTCAAGTTTGGGATGCCTGTGCTGCAAGTGGCGGTAAAACCATTTTAATGTTTGATACCATGCAGAATATTCGAATGCATGTTTCAGATGTAAGAGAAAGTATATTATTCAATGCAGATAAACGCTTACAAGAAGCAGGAATTCGTCCAGCAAGTCTTCAAGTAATTGATTTAACGCATCCCTTTGAAATTAAGAAACCATTTGATTTTGTATTTGCAGATTTACCTTGTTCTGGTTCTGGTACATGGGGTAGAACACCGGAGCAGATTGCTTTTTTCAAAAAAGAAAATTTAGCAAGCTACACACAATTGCAAGCTAAGCTCATTGAAAATATTTTACCTACTGTAAAATTAGATGGACATTTATTAATTGCGACCTGTTCTGTATTTGCAGCAGAAAATGAAGCACATGTAGAGGCCATTCTTGCAAAGGGACAATTTGAATTAATAGAACAACGTTATTTTAAAGGCTATACACAACAAGCGGATACCTTATTTGGGGCTATCTTAAAACGCCGCTCTGTATAATACCTCCCGCAACCACATCGTCGCCTTCATAAAATACGGCACTTTGTCC
>JBFYPO010000114.1:0-7646 GCA_041303215.1 Asinibacterium sp.
GGAAAGAATGGTACTTGTGCTCATGAATTCATCATCGACTTAAGGCCATTTAAAGCGACAGCAGGTATAGAAGCAGAAGATGTAGCTAAGCGTTTAATTGATTATGGATTCCATGCGCCAACCATGAGCTTCCCTGTACCAGGCACAATCATGATTGAGCCAACAGAAAGTGAAGATATGGCCGAATTAGACCGTTTCTGTGATGCCTTATTAGCTATACATGCAGAAATTAAGGCTATTGAAGATGGACGTGCAGATAAATCAGACAACCCATTGAAAAATGCACCACATACACAACATGTAATTTGTGCCAATGAATGGTCACATGCTTATTCAAGACAAGAAGCTGCTTTCCCTTTACCCTATGTTGCATTGAACAAGTTTTGGCCAACAGTGGCACGTGTGAATAATACCCATGGGGATAGAAATTTGGTTTGTACTTGCGAACCAGTGGCTTCTTATGCTTAAATAATATAATAGCACTATAAAAAAGAGGCACCTAAGAATGGGTGCCTCTTTTTTTCTTGAAATAATGCTGTGTATATTACGCATCCATCCTAGTTACCACACTAGAACTGCTAGAGATGGGCGGATTGCCATTTAACATAAACTCGTATAAGCCAATAATTTTTTCTTTATCCTTCAATGCTATTTGTAGTTTGTCAAAATCGTTTTCTAATCGTTTTAATTTTTTATTATCCGTACTGTATTTATGGGTGTAGTCCTCTACTATTTGTTGTTTAGAAACAGGATAATTACTTGATTCCGACCTTAACATCTGCCCCTCTCCAGTCAAAATCCATAGTATATCTAATTCAGGATACGCGAGGTAAATCTTGATCAAGATATCTGATCCGACGGAGCCTAGATGTCTTAATTGTTTAGAGAAATACCCATTTGACAGATCAATCTTTTTCTCAAATGCATGGGGCGAAATAGTCCTAAACTGAAGGTACATCGCAATTCTTTCAATAGGTTTCATATGCTTTTAATTTAGAGGTGAGGTAGATATAGCATGTTTTTCTATATCGTTCTAGAACTAAATTACCTATATGAATAAATGCACATGTAACGCATAGGCCTCATTTTCAAAAACGATAGGCCTCATTTATGCTATGCAAAAAATGATTATTGTTTCTCACTTAATTCCAACCACCTTAATTCCGCATGCTCTAATTCAGCTGTCACTGATGCAAGTTGGGCACTCAATTGAGTGATTTCATTGTAATCTCCAGTAGAAGCATTCAAGGAAGCAGTCAGTTCCGTTTTTTGAGCTTCGAGCGCTGGCATAGATTTATTAAGTTGTTCTAATTCTAATTTCTCTTTGTAAGACATTTTTTCTGCCGGCTTCTTAGCTCCTTGATCATTCGACGGAAAGGTTGTAGGGTTTTGTTGTATGTTTTCACTAGTCGTTTTCTTTACCTCATGTTCTACTTGTGTCGTGATATCAGAACTCAAAGCCGTATAACTCTGTTTGCTTTTTTCTAAGATTCTAAACTGGGTGTAGTTTCCAGGATAATCTCGTATAACGCCACCTCCTTCAAAAATAAACAAATGATCTACCAGCTTGTCCATAAAATAACGATCATGTGACACCAACAAGACGCAACCTGCAAAGTCCATTAAGAATTGCTCTAATACAGCCAATGTCGGCAAATCAAGGTCATTCGTAGGCTCATCCAGGATTAAGAAATTTGGATTCTTAAATAAGATGGTTAATAATTGCAATCTTTTTTTCTCGCCTCCACTTAAGGCACTTAAATAAGTATATTGCTTATCGGGCGTAAATAAAAACAATTCTAGAAATTGCGCCGCACTGAGCGAACCCCCACTTGCCAATGGAAATTGTTCGGCAAATGTTTTAAGGTATTCAATCACACGCATGTCTTTTTTATAGGTCAATCCTTCTTGCGAAAAATGACCAAATACAATCGTATCCCCCACATTGATCTTGCCGCTGTCCGGCTCCGTCAAACCTTGTAAAATTTGCAAGAAGGTAGACTTCCCCACCCCATTTTTTCCAACAATACCAATACGCTCCCCTTTGCTAAAAGTATAATCAAACCCTTTTAATACCACTAAGTCCCCGTAAGATTTATAGACTTTTTTTGCTTCAATAATTTTTCCGCCCAAACGAGTCATTTTCATGTCCAATTGCAAACTCGTGTCTTCTATTTTTTGTTTTGCTTTGGCTTCAACCTCGTAGAAATTATCTTGTCTACTTTTACTTTTTGTCGTTCTTGCTTTGGGTTGCTTACGCATCCACTCAAGCTCTTTTCTAAATGTATTCTTAGCTTTATCTATGCTGGCTAACTCTGATTCAATTCTTGCTGCTTTTTTCTCTAAGTAATTTTCGTAATCTCCTTTATAACTATATAATTTCTCTCTTTCTAATTCCCAAATTTCATCTGTTACCGCTTCCAAGAAATATCGATCGTGCGATACAAGTAATAAAGTCACCTTCTCTTGTTCCAAATAATTCTCCAACCACTCAATCATGTTTAAGTCTAAGTGGTTTGTTGGCTCATCCATCAATAACAATACATGCTTTGGCTCAAAGCCAATTTGAATTAATGTTTTTGCCAAAGACACCCTTTTTCTTTGCCCTCCACTTAATTTTGAAACAGGCTGTTCTAAATGATGAATATTTAACTGTGTTAAAATCGTTTTTACTTTTGACTCAAAATCCCATGCACTATTTTCTTCCATTTCCATAATGGCGTCAGTGATCAACTGCTCGTCTTCGGTCTCCATCGCCATTTCGTAATTACTAATGGCCTTCATAATAGGATGGTCTTGATTGAACAAATTTTGGGTCACCGAAGCGGTTTCAATAAACTGCGGATCCTGTTCAAATAAAACCAACTGAACATCTTTATGCACTTTTGCCGTTCCTGCATCTGGTACTTCTTTTCCTGATAAAATGCGCAAAAGGGTACTCTTTCCTACCCCATTCCTTGCAACCAAGGCAATTCGATCCCCTTCGTTGATATTAAAGCTAATGCCCTTAAATAAAGGCGTAATGCCATAACTTTTTGTCAAATTTTCTACAGATACATAATGCATGGCGCAAAGATACAAGCACTAAATTAAAATAGGGGAAAAAGCAACTGATATTGTACTTTTGTATCCGTTAACAAGCTAATAGATGAAAAACTTTGAAGTGCCTACAGGCTATAGAAGCCCCTTAATTGCTGCAATCAAACAGCAACGTAAAGCAGCAGATAAGCTCAAAAAAGACTTTTCTCCTACCGAACTCGATTTTGGCAAGGTAAAAATCTATTTAGCTAGACATTTTGGATTTTGCTATGGGGTAGAAAATGCGATTGATATTGCCTATAGAACCATCGAAGAAAATAAAGGGAAGCGCATTTTTTTACTCAGTGAAATGATTCACAATCCACAAGTGAACAACGACTTAACAAGTAAAGGTGTTCGATTTTTACAAGACACTTTAGGTAAAGAATTGATTCCTTTTAAAGATTTAACACAGGATGATATTGTCATCATTCCCGCTTTTGGAACTACTTTAGAATTAGAAGCTAAATTGAAAGCGAAAGGCATTGCGATTCAAGAATATGATACCACCTGCCCTTTTGTAGAAAAGGTTTGGAATAGAAGCGAACAGATTGCACAAAAAGGCTATTCCATCATTATACATGGTAAGCCAAAACACGAAGAAACCAGGGCTACTTTTTCTCATACTTCGGCGCATACCCCAACTTTAATTGTCAACGATATTGAGGAAACAAAAGTATTGGGTAGGATCATCAGTGGCGAATTACCGGTAGACTATTTTTACGACTTCTTTATCAATCGCTATTCTGCCAATTTTGATCCAAGGATTCATTTAGATAAAATTGGCGTTGTCAATCAAACGACTCAACTAGCCACTGACACGCAGGCTATATCCGATTTCTTGAAACAGGTCATTATTTCCAAGTTTGGACCTGAAAATCTTGCAGCACATTTTGCGGACACCAGAGACACGCTTTGTTATGCAACCAACGACAACCAATCTGCTGTATTAGGTCTACTGCAAACGGAAGCAGATTTAGCGATAGTAATGGGTGGCAAAAACAGTAGTAACAGTTCCCATTTGGTAGAACTATGTGAGCAAAAATTACCCACTTATTTTATTGATGATGCTAATAGAATTTTAAACGACAATCAAATAGAAAAAACGAATTGGAAAAATAAACAAACCGAAGTGGTGGAAAATTTCTTACCCTCTAAAGACCCAATTCGTATTTTAATGACAAGTGGCGCAAGTTGTCCAGATGCAGTGGTTGAATCTGTGATTCAAAAAATTGTCGGATTTTACGGACTAGAAAATAATTTCGAGCAAGTAAAGGCAAATTGGATTACACCTTAAATTGAATATTTACATTGCTGCAATTCGTTCTTTTGCCCATTGCATCGCTAGATTAAACTGCTGCGTTCTATCTAAATGCGAATTATCTAATACCAATGCGTCATCTGCCTGTCTTAAAGGACTATGCGCTCTTGTGCTATCCATCAAATCTCTTTGTTGAAGGTTTTCAGCCACTTCTTCCTTGCTGATAGAAGGATTAGTTTGTAATAACTCTTGAAACCTGCGCTCTACTCTAATGGCAGGATCTGCTGTGACGAATATTTTTAATGCCGCATCAGGAAATACAACAGTGCCAATATCTCTTCCGTCCATCACAATACCCTTGGCTGTTCCCATGGCTTGCTGCTGTGCTACAGCGAAATCTCTAACCGCAGGGATCGCTGCTACTTCACTTACTTTTTGACTCACACGCATTTCGCGAATTTCTTGCTCCACATTTTCTCCATTCAAATACATGTCACTTTTTTGAGTCTCGCTATTGAATTTGAACCTCAATTCAATATGAACCAATGCAGCTTGAATAGCTGCCTCGTCCGTAAATGAAATATCATTTCTCAGAAAATACAAAGCAATCGCTCTATACATAGCACCTGTATCTACAAACACATAGGCCAGTTCCTTTGCCATGGCTTTTGCAAGCGTACTCTTTCCACAAGATGAAAAGCCGTCTATGGCGATAATAATTTTATTTTCCATTAAGGTGCAACTATGATGGTTTCTGTTTTTGGTAAATTGGCATTTCTAATCGCAATTTGTCTGACTGCATTACCTACAAATGTTCTAAAGGCTTCTTTTGAAAGCTGGTCTGCTCCAACCATGGCTGGCACCCCTTCATCTCCGCCTTCTCTAATACTTTGCACTAAAGGCACCTGCCCTAAGAAAGACAAGTCGTATTCAGAAGCAAGTTTTAAACCGCCTTCTTTTCCAAATAAATAATATTTATTGTCTGGCAATTCCGCTGGAGTGAAATAAGCCATATTTTCAACCAATCCAATGATAGGCACATTTACATTTGCTTGACCAAACATCGCAATTGCTTTTTTAGCATCTGCTAGTGCCACTTGCTGCGGTGTGGTTACAATGACCACGCCAGTGACAGGTACCGTTTGCATAATGGTTAAATGAATATCTCCAGTACCAGGCGGCATATCAATCACTAAATAATCTAATTCGCCCCAATCCACATCTGTGATAAATTGACGAATCGCACTACTTGCCATGGGACCTCTCCAAACCACGGCATCTTTTTCGTCCACCAATAAACCAATACTCATTAATTTGATGCCGTATTTATCTAATGGAATGATTACACCTTTTCCTGCATCGTCTTTCATTAAAGGTCTTTGTCCACGAACGCCAAACATAATAGGTACACTTGGTCCATAAATATCTGCATCCATCAAGCCTACTTTAGCACCCCCTTCGGCCAATGCCAATGCAAGGTTCGCTGAAACAGTACTTTTTCCAACGCCCCCTTTTCCACTCACCACCGCAATAATATTTTTCACTTTAGATAAGACTGCTTTTTCATCTTTTCTTAGAGAAGTGGTATTTGAAGTAAAATTAACTTGCACTTTTGCATTTGGATTGACCAATAATTTAATTGCATTTTCAGATGCATTTTTCATTAAATCCTTCATTGGACATGCAGGGGTTGTTAATACAATTGTAAAAGCAACCGAATCTCCTTCGATCTTTAGATCCTGAATCATATTCAAAGTCACTAAGTCTTTACCCAAGTCCGGCTCCTGCACATTACTTAACGCTTTTAGTATTTCCTCCGTAGTCATCATGAAAGTTTTTGTTAAAAAAAATGAATCCTTGCAAAGTTAACGTTATAGCGCTTATTTTGCCTTTTTATAGGGCCTAAAATAGCTTAGGATCCCAAAAAACTACTCATTTCGTAACAAAAAAATCAGTCGATTTATAGACATTGAGGTGTAAATTTGCAAGTACATGAAAAAGAAGCTACTCCTACCATTATACCTATTCATCACCTTGTTGTCAATACAATCTAAGGCACAGTCGGTAGACCTTTATAGGGATTCTGTGGTTCAATTGTATGGTGTAGTGATGACAGCAGATAGTTTAAAAGCCATTCCATTGGCGAGTATTGTTGTCAACAAAAAAGGGAGAGGTACTATCACCAATAATGATGGTGTTTTTTCGATTGCAGTCAACAAAGGTGAAACCATCACTTTTAGTTGTGTAGGTTTTAAAAATAGAATGATCACCATTCCTCAAAATTTAGTAGGCAACCAATATAGTGTCATACAGCTTATGATCAATGACACTAATTTTCTGCCTGCTACCATCCTAAAGCCAAGACCTACAAGAGCGCAGTTTGAACGTGATTTTGTTAATTCAAAAGTGGACGATGACTTATTTGAGACAGCAAGAAAAAATACAAGCCCCGCACAAAAAAGAATTATCCTCTCTTCACTACCAAGAGATGGTAAAGAAGCAGTAGGTGCCTCTTTGCAACAACAAGCATCTAGGTATTATTATTCAGGGCAATTGCCGCCGATGAATATTCTGAACCCTAGTGCTTGGAGAAGTTTTATTAATTCATGGAAACGAGGCGATTACAAATCAAAAAAATAAAGATGAAAAAAATAGCAGTAATTGGAGCAGGAACAATGGGAAATGGTATTGCGCATGTTTTTGCACAAAATGAATTTGATGTAAATTTGATCGATACACAATCAAACGCTTTAGATAAAGCTTTGCAAACCATTTCTAAAAACTTAGATCGTCAAATTGCAAAAGCAATCATCAACGAAACTGATAAAGAAAAAACCCTTGCAAAAATTAGCTGTTTCACCAGTTTAAAAGAAGGAGTTGCAGATCGCGATTTAGTGATTGAAGCAGCCACAGAAAATAGCAATATCAAAATGGCTATTTTTGCTGAGATGGATGCTTACACGAGCGCAAATTGTATTTTAGCAAGCAATACCTCGTCTATCTCCATTACTCAATTGGCCAATGCCACTAGCAAACCTGGCAATGTCATTGGGATGCACTTTATGAACCCTGTTCCTGTGATGAAATTAGTAGAAATCATCAATGGACATGCTACAACTGCTGCAGTAACTGAAGCAATCGTACAACTCAGCACCACCATTGGTAAAATACCTTGTGTCGTAAAAGACGCACCAGGATTTATCGCTAACAGAATTTTAATGCCCATGATCAACGAAGCAATATTGGCTTTTGAAGAAGGAATTAGTGATGCGGCCACAATTGACCAGATCATGAAATTAGGTATGGC
>JBFYPO010000115.1:0-5536 GCA_041303215.1 Asinibacterium sp.
AGCTACAGTGCGCGTTGGGTAAGCCAATTAGGTTTACGTTTCAAATTCTAAGCTTTCTATTAGCTATATTAAAAGCCCTCCTCTCGGAGGGCTTTTTTTTGCCTAGTATGTTGGGTGTCTTAAAATTATTTGTAATTTCAGGCTGTATGGGCCAAAATTTAACACAATTTACAATCGGGATAGAGGAAGAATACATGGTTTTAGATCCTGCCTCAAAGGAGCTAAAAAGCCATCAACAAGCCATTGTCAATGAAGGGGAGAAGATTTTTAAAGACAAGATAAAGGCCGAAATGCATCAAGCGGTGGTGGAAGTGGGAACAGGCATTTGTAACCATGTGGAAACGGCCTATCAGGAAATATTTGAATTAAGAACCCATGTATCAAAAATAGCCAAAGAATTAGGATATAGTATTGGCGCCTCAGGCACCCATCCTTTTAGTTTATGGGAAACGCAATTGATATCAGACCAAAGTAGGTACCAGGCCCTTTTGAATGAATTACAGCAGGCTGCAAGGAGTAATTTAATTTTTGGGCTCCATGTGCATATTGGTATGGAAGATCGCCGTATGGCTATCCATATCGCGAATACGGCTAGGTATTTCTTGCCTCATATTTATGCTTTAAGTACCAACTCCCCTTTTTGGGAATCTAGCAATACCGGTTATAAATCTTACCGTTCTAAAATTTTTGATAAATTTCCCAGAACAGGTATCCCTGACTATTTTGAAAGTATTGAGGCCTATGAAAGTTTTGTTCAATTATTGATAAAAACCAACTGTATTGACAATGCAAAAAAGATATGGTGGGATTTAAGGGTACATCCAGTCTACAACACCATTGAATTTAGAATTTGTGATGTGCCTATGACGGTGCAAGAAACAGCAACCATTGCTGCTTTGTTTCAAGCATTATGTGCTAAAATTTATACCCTACGTAGACAAAATATAAATTTCATTAATTACCAACGCGCACTGATCAATGAAAATAAATGGAGAGCTAGTCGTTATGGTATTGATGGTCTTCTCATTGATTTTGGTAAAGAAAAGGAAATGCCTGTTAAGGATTTGATCGACGAACTACTTGAGTTTATAGACGGCGTGGTGGATGATTTAGGAAGTCGAGCCCATATCGAAAAAGTACATGACATCTTTACCAATGGCACTGGTGCGGATAGACAATTGAAAGTATTTAAAGAAACGGGCAGCTTTGTGGAAGTGGTGAAATATATTGAGCAAAGCTTTTTACAAGATTAAAGTTGTTTTATAATCTATCCATGGGGCTATCAAGAAGGTTACTCTCCCACTTTATAATCAAATAGGGTGGCTGTAAAAAGGCCTCTTTCTCTCTTTTTAAAGACGACATCCCAATCCCCTTTATACCTTAATATTTTAGGTACCAATAAACCATTAGCAGTATAGGTCATCTCTACTTCCATCTGTACATTAAAATCATAGACCCCCGCTTTATAGCTCAGTGAATAATTGCGTCCTAGCACTTCGAGTGTACTTGGATTAAACCAAGTGATCATTTGATCCACCACTACCCTGTCTTTGGCAAAAAAACCAAGGTCTTCTTTGGGTTTAATTTCAAAGACATAAGCCAATTTACCATGATAGTCTACATAATCTAAACGGTAAGTGTATAGCTCATGTGCATTGTCATCATATAAATCTAATTTGTTTCCGATCATAGGAATGCCTGGAATTTTTTCACCAGGATTAAAAAACAACATTTTAAGTTGCTCTTTCGCTTTATCAATGCCGGATCCTTGAATGGTTCTTTTTCTCCCTTTTACTATATTATTTTCGCCACAAATTTGTCCCTTCGTAAAAAATAAACTGGCATACAAAGAAGGTGTTATATAATTATATTCCCCATTACTCTTTCTTAAATTTCCAAAGGTCTTTTCTTCCAACACATCCATCGTCCTACATGCTCCAATTTTATTTTGACGTGTTCTACTATCCAAGGAAGCCTGCATCTTTTGGTTTTTATCATACATCTCGATATGATTAAAAGAGCTGTAACCTATTGTCCTTAATGTTTTGAAAGCTTTATAAAAACTTGTATCTCGCTTTATTTTTTCTAGAATTACTTTGTAATCAAAATTATTTCTAACGATAGCATCGGCTAATGTAAAAGATTGATTGGCTACTTTAAAATTAGTATCCTGTGCCCATCCATGGCCCATCAAAATCAACCCAATAAGAACTAGGACGCCTCGCATGCTTATTTAATATTAGTCATTTTGTAATCTACCCTTACCTTCCCTTTATGAATATCATTTAATTTACCCTGAAGCATCTTCTTTTTTAAAGGCTTAATATAATCAATGAATAATTTACCTTCTATATGATCATATTCATGTAATATAATTCTGGCAGTCATCCCATCAAATGTTTCAGTATGCTCTACGAAATTTTCGTCCATATATTTAAGTGTCACTTTCTCATGTCTCACTACATCTTCTCTAATTTTTGGGATACTTAAACAGCCTTCATTATACACCCACTCTTTTCCACTTAACTCCATGATGGTTGCATTGATAAAAACTCGTTTGATACCAGGTGCATCTGGAAAGCTTGCGTCTTCTGGTTCAGCATTTTCAAATATTTGTGCACTATCCATCACAAATAAACGAATGGCTCGGTTGATCTGTGGAGCTGCAAGGCCAACCCCATTACTATCGTACATGGTCTCCCACATATCTTCAATCAACTTAGATAAATTGGGATAATCAGCTTGAATAGGCTCACTGACTTTTCTTAAAACAGCAGCACCATAGGCTACAATGGGTAAGGTCATAGGAATTCAATTATGGATGCAAAGTTACAATAAATCGTTCGATTTACTTTCAAGAGCAGCTTATTGCATCAACTCTTTGTTATTGAGGTATTCCTGTAACAGTATCGTTGCAGCAATTAAATCCACATTCTGTTTTACTTGGCGCTCTTTTTTCTTCATACCCATCTCTACCATCGCTCTTACAGCCGTTTTAGAGCTATATCGCTCATCGACCGTTTTAACTGGTATGGATGGAAATTTCTGGGATAAATCAATAATAGCTTTTTTTACCAATGGCGTCGCATGGGTTGGAGAAGCATCTAAATTCAAGGGTTCCCCTATCAAGATTAATTCTACAGGCTCTTTGGCAAAGTAATCGGCTAAAAAAGTAAATAAACTTTTAGTATCCACCGTCACCAATGCAGTTGCAATCATTTGAAAGGGATCTGTAACAGCCAATCCGCATCGCTTTCCCCCATAATCTATACAAATGATTCTAGCCAAAATAAAAGTTTACATTAATAAAAAGTAGTCATCAAAATATCTGAGATAACAAATGTACTAAAAACAATACTTGCAATACCGTTGGCCGTCATAAAAGCAATATTCACCTTACTTAAATCTGTTGGCTTAACAATACTGTGTTGGTAAATTAACATTCCAACAAAAACCAATAATCCTCCAAGGTATGCAATATGAAAGTCACCAATAAAATAAGCTGCAATTACAAAACTTGCAGAAATTAAATGCAAGCCTCTGGCAATATTCAAAGCCTTTCCTAGTCCCCAATAACTTGGGATGGAATAGAGTTGCTGAGATTGATCAAATTCAATGTCTTGCAATGCATAAATAACATCAAAACCACTTACCCAAAATACCACTGCAAATGAAAACAATAAGGGTACCATATTAAAGACACCAGTTACTGCCAAATAAGCGCCAATAGGCGCTAATGATAGTCCAATACCCAAAACCAAATGACAAAGAAATGTGAACCTTTTGGTATAGCTATAAAACATAATTACAAATAAAGCCACTGGAGATAAATAAAAGCAAATTGGATTGATGAAATAAGTGGCTGTTATAAAAAGGACTGCATTGATAATAATAAATAATAATGCCCGCTCAGCTTTGATGATACCAGCCGGAATTTCTCTTATAGCTGTTCTCGGATTGAGTTGATCAAAATGTCTGTCCAAATACCTATTGAACGCCATGGCAGTGGACCTTGCAGTTACCATACATACCAAAACCAAGAAAAATTTTAACCCAATATTATCAAAAGCTAAATGATTGCTGGCTATGTATTGCACACCTAAAGTAAAACCAATGAATGCAAATGGCAATGCAAAAATGGTATGTGAAAACTTCACTAAACTTAAATAATTCTTAATTGTACTCATTGATTATTTTTATGCTATTTTACTTCTCGAACAAATTCCCATAAAACAACAGCAGCAGCGACAGAAATGTTCAAGGAATGCTTCATCCCCCATTGTGGAATTTCTAAAACACCATCACAGGCCTTTATCACTTCGTCACTGACCCCATCCACTTCATTGCCAAAAACAAAAGCAGTAGGTGTATTTGAATGTCCATATTGATGCAATAAAATGCTTCCCTCTGTTTGTTCAATGGCAAGTACTATATAGCCCCTCGATTTTAAATCCAGCACTGCATCCACCGTATTTTCATAATACATCCAATCTACAGAATCTGTGGCTCCTAAAGCAGTTTTATGTATATCGCGATGCGGCGGCTGAGGCGTGAAGCCACAAAGGCAAATCCCATTGATCAAGAAAGCGTCCGCTGTTCTAAAAACACTCCCCACATTGTGCATACTACGTATGTTGTCCATGACCACCACCAATGGCTTTTTATCGGCCAACTTAAAGTCTTCGACCGACTTTCTACCCAATTCTTCCATGCTTAATTTACGCATAGTGCAAAAGTAAGCTTTTCAAATATTAAAAAATTATGTAGGTTTGTTACCCATGGCAAAATCAAGTTCAGAAACCCCTCTAATGCAACAGCATCGGGCTATTAAACAAAAATACCCGGACGCAATTTTACTTTTTAGAGTGGGTGATTTTTACGAAACCTTTGGCGAGGATGCAGTGATTGCCTCCAAGGTTTTAGGCATTACCTTAACTAAAAGAAATAATGGTGCCGCTTCCTCTAGTGAACTAGCTGGCTTCCCCCATCATTCATTGGATACTTATTTACATAAATTGGTGAAAGCGGGACATCGTGTCGCTATCTGTGATCAATTAGAAGACCCTAAAACGGTGAAAGGCATTGTGAAAAGAGGCGTAACAGATATGTTGACTCCTGGCATCGCTACCAACGACAAATTACTAGAGCATAAGCAAAATAATTTCTTGGCCGCTTTATTTGTAGAAAACGATAAAGGAGGCATTGCATTTTTAGATATCACCACAGGGGAATTCTTAATTGCCGAAGGTAATCTGGAGTATTTGGACAAATTATTACAAAGTTTACAACCGGCAGAAATCCTTTATCCTAAAAATTATCAAGCAGCATTTAAAGATATTTTTGGTACTGGCTTTTATACTTATGGTTTAGACCCTTGGATTTTTGACGAAGCTTTTGCAACAGAACTATTATTGAAACAATTTCAAACACAGAACTTAAAAGGATTTGGAGTTGAAGCACAAAAATTAGGGATTATAGCAGCAGGTGCTATTATGCATTATTTGAAAGAAACAGAACACCCCCACCTTCAACATAT
>JBFYPO010000116.1:0-13262 GCA_041303215.1 Asinibacterium sp.
GTAAAAACAATGGGGTCCAAAATCACTAAGGTTACACCATTAGAAGGAGTAGCTGCAGAAACGGCTGGTGCATTTACTTTGTTCTTTACAGGACAAATGGGTATTCCAGTTTCAACAACACATACTATCACTGGTTCTATCATAGGCGTTGGAGCAACAAAAAGATTAAGTGCTGTAAGATGGGGCGTAACAACTAACTTACTTTGGGCTTGGGTATTGACCATCCCTGTAAGTGGTGTGCTTGCAGCAATCACTTATTTTATAGTGTCTTACTTACACGGTTAATTTACAATATTATATTCCTAGTATAACAAAGGGCTCAAATTTTGAGCCCTTTGTTATTTGCAAGGTTTGAGGAATCATAATGGTTGTTCGTTAGTTTATATTATGATTGAATCCTTTGCAATCAAGGCTTATAGGGGTTACCTTTGCGCAAAACTTGTATTAAATTATAGATGCAATCAATGCATTCTATATGAAATTATAAAAAAATAAAATCTAGTTGTATGATAGAAAAGAAATACTACAAAACAAAAACCTATTGTAAAGTAAAATTTACGGTGGAAGCAGCCGCTAAAAAAGTGGAGCTTTTTGGATTAAATAACGAATGGAAAAAAGGGATTGCTTTAGTAAAGAAAAAAGACGGCAGTTTTTCTGTTGAAATGAATATAGATAAGGATACGCAACACGAATTCAAGTATTTAGTAGATAAAAAGACTTGGTTGAATGACGATCATGCAGACAGTCAGACGCTAAATGTTTTTGGAACTACAAATAGTGTTGTCACTATTTAATCACATGAATATTCTTTTGACGACCATCTAGGTATTCAAAGGTGGTCCCATTAAAACAACCATTTTGTTCTAGTGCAATCCTTACTGGCTTATTCCAACCTGCAATTTGATGCATTGCATTTAATTCAATTGAATAGCAAGTATTTGGACGCATAGCATAGTCCCCAGTTCCAGGCACTCCTTGTTGCATATCCCACATCCCGATGGTTGTTCCAGCGGCATGTCCATGGAATCCGATAGGATGTGTGTAGATGCTCGGCTGGATACCCTCTTGTTTTGCCTGCAGAATTGTAGCTGCTAAAATTGCATTGCCTGTGCTGCCCGTTTTAAATGAAGCAGTTAAAATGTCTTGTAATCTATTTGTTTTGCTAAATGCGTTTCTTAATTCGACAGGCACTTCGGTTTCATTGGGTAATAAAACATATGCATGTTCTTGCACGTCAGAGTTAAGTCTAAGATAACTGATCCCAAAATCTACATGCAACAGATCACCAGGTCGAATAATATTGTCTTGTTCATTACTTACCCTTCTTTGAATTTCAACTGAAGGATGAAACCAAGTGGATAAGCCCAAATCAACCACTTTTTGTCTAAACCACCACACTAAGTCATTGGTGCTCGTTTTATTTGGCTGGATAGTTTTATTACTAAATCCTTCACGAATAATCTCATGGCTAATAGCAAGTAATGTTGGATAGATGCTCATTTCTTTTTTTGACCTTGTCTCCAACCAAGCAACCCCTAACTTTTCTGCAGACACCAATTTATTCAATTGATTTGGCTTTAGCACTGCCTTGAGTTCATTAAACTCCGTCACATGCAAGCCATCAGCGTGTCCATAATCATTGGAAGTATTAATAGCAATTTTGTTTGGATCTAAGCTATCTATCAATTGAGACAATGCAGCCCATTGATTGGGTTCTTTTTCTGGATTCCATGCCGCTTGAATGTTTTTACCTACTTGATACCTGGCAATTGCATAACTTTTTAGGGTATTATTTTTTTGATCTCTATGAAAAAGCAGGATGGTCGTTCTTCTTGCAGAAAGCCACTCTGCAGGTAAAAATGTTTTAATAATAGGATCTTCATTGTATTCACGAGCAATAATTAACCAGCAATCTAGTTTTGCCTCGTCCATTAATTGAGGCAATAAGTTTTCAATTCTATCATTTAATAGCGCATTGATTGTAGTTGCTTGTTCTTGTACAGAAAGTATTTGATACGCATTTTGTTTGACTTGTGCATTTGAAGTCAATACAAAAAATAGACACAAAAAAGAAACTAAGCTGCTTTTCATAATTACATTTTTAGAGCAAGAATTTAAAATAGAAAAATCCTTTAGTAATTTAAACATTATTTTTGCAACAATGCAAATTCAAACGAACTATTTATTTTGTTTCCTTTTACTCTTACCTATTTTCAATTATGGTCAAGCTAAAGAGGGCCATCATGCTGACAGCTTATTACAAACAGTCATTGTCACTGCTAATAAATCAAAAGAAAAAAGAATCAATGCCCCAATTGCTATTTCCCTTTTAAGCAAACAACAAATACAAGAAGCAAAAGCGCCTAGAATTGATTTTTTGTTGAATAAAGTAAGCGGCGTATTTATGCCTACAATTGGAAACGAACAACATATGATGTCTATTCGACAACCTATTTCTTTAAAAGGATTATACCTTTATTTAGAAGATGGATTACCTATTCGAACGAGTGGCCTATTCAGTAACAATGCACTCATTGAAATCAATACGGCAGCCATTCAACAAATCGAAGTCATCAAAGGACCTGCCTCTGCACTATATGGCGCAGAAGCTATCGGAGGGGTCGTGAATTTCATCCATGCAACCAGGCCTTTAAAATCAAACTTATCCATTAGCAATCATATCAATAATAATGGCCTAATCAAGACTGATCTTGAATGGAATAAAGCAGGTGAAAAATCCGGGTGGTCTTTACATGCTAGTAAGATTGGACAAAAAAATGGGCTACTAGAATATAGCGACTACACCAAAACTGCATTGAGCCTTAAGCGAGATTTTAGTTTTAAAAAATGGTCTGGCTATCAACAGTTTCAAGCCATACAATATGATGGTCAAATGACAGGCACGGTGGATAGCATTAAATTTTATGCAAAAAATTATTCAACCCAACAAAGTTTTACTTATCGAAAATTAAACCTCGTAAGAATTAGACAAAATCTTACTTACCAATGGAATGAACAACAGTCTACTATTTTAAATCTTTTATATAGAGGCAATACAATGGATCAAAATCCTGCATATTTAATTGCTGCTACATCCAATCCCACTAAATTTAAAGGGCAGATAAATTCAAATCATTTTGATGCTTATGTAGTGGATGTTCAACATCAGTTGTATTTTAAAAATACGCAAACAAAGTTGCTTATTGGAGGTTATATGGATGCCACTTTGCAAGGCTTACAGGCTTCCTATATTGACATATTGAAGGATACCATTCTGAATAAGTTCCTACAATTTAGCCGACCTGCACAAGACAGTTTGCTTACCCATTATTCAACAACCATTCAAAATCAGGCTATCTACCTAAACTGGGTACAACCTATCGCAAAAAATATTCGTTTGAATGCTGCTATCAGGTATGATCAATTTAATTACAACTTTAAAAACAAATTGAATACAGGGACACCAAGTGCCAATAATATATTCAAAAATTGGACCCCTAAATTTGGCGTCACCTACAATCAATCAAAATGGGGTGGTTATGTAAATTTTAGCAATGGTTTTGTCCCACCCCAAATTACAGAAATCTACAATGCCATTCGTGTGCCTTATTTGCTGCCACAAAGCTTTTCCAATATAGAAGTTGGCTATTGGCTTCAAATACCAAAAGGAGCAATTGAATGGTCTATCTATCAGCTGAATGGACGTAATGAAATTATATCTGTGCGCCAGCCAGACGGCGTAAACCTGAATCAAAATACTGGCCAGACCACCCATTATGGAATTGAATACCAAATTAAATATGCCTTTAGTCCGCTTTTGCAATTGAATTTTAATGGCACTAATGCAAGACATCTTTACCTGAATACAATGCTTAAAGGCACAGACATTAGTAATAAAGAAATGGTAGCCGCCCCTCGATTTTTCAGTAATACAACCCTACTTAGTCAATGGCATAAAGCATTCAGTACCTCTTTAGAATGGCAACATCAATCTAGGTACTTTATGGATGAAGTCAATGCAACACGCTACCCTGGATTTGATGTCTTACACCTAAGAGTGAACTATACAAATCAAAAACACAGCTTTTGGTTTCAATGTATGAATGTAACAGACCAGTTTTACGCAACGATGGCTACCAAAAATTTTAGTGTTCGTGGTAATAACGGATATGCTTACTACCTAGGAGATAATAGATCCTTTGCATTGGGATGGAAGTGGACTATTAATTCCCTCCAACTCTAAACGCAGCACCTCCCATTCTAATCCCGCCACCTCTTTGCATGTCTTGCATTAATTTTTGCATATTCTCTTGAAATTGAGCTCTATTCATTTTCTCCCCTTTTGTTGGTTGAACTAATTCTTTTTTAGGATACTTTGCACTTACTTCAACTGCTGTCGTTACGGTTGCTCCATTGTCTAAATTCATTTCCATAATCACACCAGGCAAACCACTATAATTATCTGGACCAACCGATACTGGGATATTTTCGGCATACCATACTACCAATTCAGTTTCCTTTGGTGGCTTAGGCGCATTTGCTGTTGAATCATTATTGTTTTCACCTCCTCTATTAATACGAACCCTCATTTGTTGAGTGGCCACCATCGTAGTTGCTTTTTTACACAACTGCTTGGCAATAGTTTTAGTTTCTTCGGATAGTTTCCACTTGTACTGCTTCAAAGAATCTACAATCAAAAACTCTTTTTCAAAAAAAGCGCGCTCTTCGTATTGTATTTGCTTTGCAATATCAGTATAAGTAGTTGTCGTTGGCATTCTAAAATTCATACGCACACGACCTCCACCGCCGCCTGCATTTGCAAACGGATCTGGCGCTTCATCATCCACTACTGATCTAAATAAACTTGCTGACTCATTAAAAATCAATTCAAAATTATCTGTTCTAAACTCGGGTATCATCGACTTCATTTGAGGGTCAGGCAAACTACGATGCATATTTACTTTACGCTCATAACTAATTTTACCTTCTTTCATTTGCGCTTCCACATTGTTTGAGCTACCTACCAATACAAGCATTAAGCCTAGTACGAATTGTATTTTTTTCATAAAGATTATTTTATATTTTTCATTTTTTTGAATACTACTACAAGAGATTTTTACTGCTTCGTCAATGGATGCATTAGTTCATTCTTATCATCACGGGTCTTCCACCTCCACCACCTAGTCCAGATTTTTGTAAACTATAGGTGAAGCTTACTAAGAAGTATTGACTAATTACATTGTAAGACCTGTCCACAATTTGATTCTGAGAAACGTTTCTGCTTATCCCAATATTTTTATTCAATAGGTCAAAGGCGCTCATTTTAAGTTCTGCTCTTTTGTTTTTCAAAAAGAATTTAGAAAAACTTGCATTCCAAATTGGTACTGCAGTATTAAAACCTTCTGCTCTACCACTATTGATCGTATAATTAAAGGATTGATTCAACACTATATTAAAAGGCAAGTAATTGGTCATATCTGCCCCTAGCACTTTAGTTAAAAAGTTAGTGTTCAATGTTGGATTCACCTCGTTATTTGTTTTACTAAATGAATAACGTGCAGTCAAATTGATATCAATCAAGTCGTCTTTAATATAACTATAGGAAAAACTAGGGCCAGTAGACTTGGTTACAATTGTATTAAGCAATCCGTTGGCATAAGAGATATTGTTATTTAACCCTGCGCTTAACCCGAAGTTCAATCTTGAATTAATTTTTTTGATACCAAAACCATAATTCACTGAACCATTGACTCTGTATGCTCCGTTCACATTCACTGGTTTAGAAAGTATTGTACGATTAGGCAACACGCTATCGTAATTTACAATTGAATTGTTGGTTGTTGATGCGTTTAAAGAAGAGAAAAAGTTTTTACCTGCTAAAATTTTCGAAGAGAAAAAACGCAGATTTAAATTATGTACATAACTTCTTTTTAAATCTGGATTTCCAATCACCTGTCTATTGATATTACTTTGATCTAAAACAGGTTGCAATTGTGTAATAGAGGGTTGATTCGTAGATGTACGATAATCTATATTCAAATTTTTAGTTTGAGAAAAATTATACCTGAAATTGGCATTAGGTAATATATCTTGAAAACTTTGAGTCAGCTTTGTTTTTGCACTAATATTTTCTCCGTCTAATGTGGCATTTTGTAAAGAGACGCCTGTTGCAAAATTAAATTTCTTTTGATTGGACCTAAAGCTCATTCCACCACCCGAATAGGTATAAGTACTATTAAATTCGTTGGTTAAACGTGTATTCAATAGATCATAGTTGTCCGTCACTTCGTTTTGATCATATACTTTTTTACTAGAAGACCCGATAGACTTACTTAAATAGGAATTAAATTCTAATAAGGACCTTTTACTAATTGGTTCTGTATAAATAACATTGGCAGAATAAGTAGTTGTATTTCCTTTTCTAATGTTCTGTTGGTCCAAAATTGAATCTGATGTTACATTTCCGTTCGCGTAAAAAAACTGGCTCGTGTATTGATTACCAGTCGAATTAGATTGATTATAACTTTGCGTAATGGTAGAAGAAATCGTCCTTCCTTTTTTGGCGAATTTTTTTCTCAATAATAAATTACTTGAAGCATTAACCGCATCTGAAATACTGGATGCCGCTGTTGTATTGCTGTTGGTAATTGCCCCGTTAGGATCTAAACCTGTTCTTGTTAATGTAGTATCCTGGCTTGAATTGCTTGTTTGTTGCCAGCTTAAACTAGGCGTAAATTTATATGAAAAAGTTTCAGATACTTTATGGTCAATAGTACTTCCAAAACTTTGCTGTTGGTTTCTATTGATTGAATTTGCATTCGAGGATCTTGTAAATTCTTTACCCGGAGTTAAGTTTTGTGTGAAAGAGATACTATTATTATTACGTTCTACATCATTGATTGCAGTATTCGCATTGAAATCGATTTTTTTACTATTGAATAAATTTGAATAATTACCGCCTATAGAATACGTTTCTGCAATACCTTGTGCATTGGCATCTGTCTCACCTGATCCGCCACCGCCAAAATTAATGGTAACACCTGCGCCAGCACCCGGTCTTCCTCCACCGCCTCCAGAAAAATTGATGATATTTCTGGACGAAAAATTTTGTCTATTGGTATTGTTGGCACCACCTATAGCAGAAAATTGTTCCTCATTATTTATAACGTTGATATTACCCTGTCCATCAAATACACTTGGCGTACCAGCACCACCACTCAGTTTTCCAAAAGTAGATCGATTACGATCTTTCTTCAATTTTAAGTTAATGGCTGTTTCTTCTGAGCCATCATCTATTCCAGTAAACATCGCTTGATCTGATTTGCGATCATATACTTGAATTTTATCTACTGCATCTGCGGGTAAATTTTTAGTGGCCATTTTAGGATCTCCTGTAAAAAATTCTTTTCCATTCACAAAAACCTTAGTCACTGTTTTTCCATTTACAAGTATACCTCCCGCTTTATCCACTTCAAACCCTGGCATCTTTTTTAATAAATCTTCTACCACTGCATTGGGTGCAGTTTTAAAATTTTCAGAATTAAACTCCACAGAATCTCCGTTAATCACCACGGGAGGTCTGCGCGCTGTTACCGTTACAGTAGACATATTATTTACATCATTCATAAAAATGGTGCCCATCTCTATGAGCTTATCTGAATCGTTTACGACCGGTACCCACTTAGGTTGATAGCCTACATAGGACACAGAAACCAAATAGCTACCAGTGGGTATATTTTTAAAATTAAAAACACCCAAATCGTTGGTTCTAGAAAAACTAACTAAAGAGGAGTCTTTGGCAAACACCAATGAAACAGTTGCTGCATTCAATGGTCGATTCGCAATACTATCCTTTAGGGTGCCTTGAATGGTCACATTTTGAGCAAATCCAATATAACTAATTAATAATAAGCAGTTTATGAAAATGAATTGAGCAAATTTTTGTTGATTCATATTGTAAATATACGATTGAGGGTGTAAACATAAGCCAAAATGGATGCATTCTGACTAAATTTTTAGTTAAAATTATTGCAATATTTGATGAACGGTGTTTTTGAATAGGGTCATTTTTTTAACGAGCTGTAGGTTTAACGTAACTTTCGAAAAATTATTACCATGAGAATATATGCTTTGACCCTCCTTATGGGGCTAGGTTTAATCAATGCAAGGGCACAGGACAAAAAAAGTCCAAAGAAAGACAGTGTAGCCTATACCCAATTCAAGGGATTACCCTTAAAGGCCACTAGGTCTGTAGACTTTACCACGAACGAAGGTACTTGGACTTCTTTGGCCGTAAGTCCCGATGGTAAAACCATCTTATTTGACTTAATGGGAGATATATATAGTATGCCCATAGAAGGGGGGAAAGCAACTGCAATCACCAAAGGTATTGCTTATGATAACCATCCAAGTTTTAGCCCGGATGGCAAACGTATTCTTTTTATTTCTGACCGCTCTGGTGCAGAAAATTTATGGTACATCGATATCGAGAAAAAAGATACCCTTGCATTGACCGAGGATCAAAACAATAATTTTCCGGGCGCAGTCTATACGCCAGATGGTAATTATATTGTTTACACAAAGGGACGTCGTAACACAAAATTATATTTGATGCATAAGAATGGGGGCGCGGGTACAAGTTTGATTGACGCACCTGCTGCCTTAAAGACGATTGACCCTGCAGTGAGTGCAGATGGTCGTTACATTTATTATAGTGCAAGAAATGGTGCATGGAACTACAATGCTATGTTACCTCAATATAGTATTGGTGTGTACGATAGAGAAAAAGGTACCTCCAGAACCATTGCATCAAGATATGGATCTGCCTTTACACCAGTATTGTCTAAAGATGGCAAATGGATGGTGTATGGTTCTCGTTTTGAAGACAAGACGGGATTGGTAAAAAGAAACTTAGCAACAGGTGAAGAAACTTGGTTGGCTTATCCTGTGCAAAGAGACGATCAAGAATCTATCGCAGTACTAGGCGTTTTACCTGCAATGAGCTTTACTCCAGATAGTAAATACTTGTTGGCATCCTATGGTGGAAAAATTAATAAAATAAATATTGAAACTGCAGCACAAACCGAGATTGCATATACGGTAGATGCAAAAATTGAAATGGGTCCAGAAGTATTATTTAAATACCCTATTAAAGATACAGTGGCGACTATGGCCACTCAAATTAGAGATGCGGTACCTTCTCCTAATGGCAAACAATTGGCGTTTACGGTATTGAATCGTTTGTATGTGATGGACTACCCAAATGGCACACCAAAGCGATTGACAAAAAATGATTTTACAGAAGCACAACCTGTTTGGAATACAACAGGAAACGGCATCTATTTTACCACATGGAATGCAGCAGGTGGAAGCATTCGATTCATTGATCTAGCAAATAATATAGAACATACTATTAGTAAAGAAAATGCTTTGTATCAAGGATTGGCGATCGACCCTACAGGCAAAAAATTAATTTATAATAAAACGAATGCTCAAAAATTCAAAGACGCGATTGAACCAACTTATGATGATGCAGAAGATGAATTGGCATGGATTGATTTAAGCACTGGAAAAGAAACCATCATTGATAAAGCAAACGGAAGATATAATCCACACTTTGCAATGAATGATGGGCGCATCTATTTAAACAATCGCGGAAGATTAATTTCAATTCAATGGGATGGTGGAGATGAAAAAGAGATTGCAAAAATTTCGGGCATCACCACATTTGGAAGTATTCCTGAACATCGTGGCAAGCCAGTAGCTGATCCATGTATCATTCCAGAAGTAATGGACGAAGAGGATGCTGCAAAAGAAAACAATCCTCCTTCTAGTGCCAACACCATTTTGTTATCGCCAAAAGGCGCAGCTGCAATTGCACAAGTCAATAACAATATTTATTATGTAACTATACCACAGTCAGGCAAGTCTGTGTCTATTTCTGTAGCAGATGCAAAGAGTGCTGCCTTCCCAAGTAAATTATTGACTGAGATTGGTGGAGAATTTCCAAACTGGCAAGCAGATGGAAAAACAATTCATTGGAGTTTAGGTGCTGCGCATTTTACGTATGATATTGATGCAGCATACGCATTTGATGATAGTTTGGCTACTGCAAAAAAATTAGAAGCCGCTGTAAAAAAAGATACGACTAAAAAAGACAGTACCAATGTGGTGAAGAAAGAAGATAAAAAAGAAGTACCAAAATATAAGGCAACTGAAACCTGGGTGAAAGTATATTACGAAAATGATATGCCAAGTACTACCGTTTTATTAACCAACGCTAGAATCATTACCATGAATGGCGATCAGGTGATTAACAATGGTGATATTTTGGTGGTAAAAAATAGAATTCAAGCAGTAGGCAAATCGGGCTCGTTAAAAATACCTGCTGGCACAAAACGCGTGAACCTTGCTGGCAAAACAGTAGTCCCAGGATTTGTAGATACCCACTCGCATATGTGGCCTAGCTGGGGTATCCATAAAAATCAAGCCTGGATTTACGCAGCTAATTTAGCATACGGTGTAACGACTACACGTGATCCACAAACTGCCACTACGGATGTATTAACCTACAGTGATTTAGTAGAAGCTGGTAAAATGGTCGGACCAAGAGTTTACTCTACTGGTCCAGGTGTGGGTTATTGGTCTTACAATTTAAAAGATTCTGCACAAGCTGAATCTGTATTGGCTCAATACAGTAAATACTTTAATACAAAGTATATCAAAATGTATTTAGTGGGTAATCGTAAACATAGACAATGGGTGATTCAAGCGGCAAAAAATCAAAAATTAATGCCAACCACAGAGGGTGGTTTAGATTTTAAATTAAACATGACTAATTTAATTGATGGTTATCCTGGTCACGAACACTCCTTACCAATTTATCCATTGTACAATGACGTGGTAAAAACCATTGCTACTTCAAAAATGGCAGTAACACCTACCTTGTTGGTTTCCTATGGTGGCCCATGGGCGGAAAATTTTTATTACGAAACAGAAAATGTTTATGGTGATGCAAAAATGCAATACTATACGCCTTATGAAGAATTAGCGAATAAGTCTAGACGTCGCGCCACTTGGTTCTTACCAGAAGAGCATGTATTTCAAAAGCATGCAAAGAGTATGAAGCAAATTGTGGAAGCAGGCGGACTTGCAGGCGTAGGAAGCCATGGTCAATTACAAGGCTTAGGTTACCATTGGGAGCTTTGGTCTATGCAATCTGGCGGCATGCGTAATTTAGACGCCTTAAAAACTGCCACCATCTTAGGTGCGGAAAGTTTAGGTTTAGATAAGGACTTAGGCAGTATCAGTGCTGGCAAATTAGCCGACTTAATCATTTTGAATAAGAACCCTTTAGAAGACATTAGAAATACCAATAGCATTCAATACATCATGAAAAATGGTCGTTTATACAAAGGCGACAATTTAGATGAGCTAGTGACTGGAAATTCTAAAGTAGATCGTAAGGAGTACTTGGATAAAAAACCAGTTAAAAATACCAAAGTGCCTGAATAACCCTTTTAAAAATCACTTTCTACCAGCAGTCAAACTGGTCGCTTTAAAAAGCGATGTAGGAATGAAAGTTGAATTAGGGATCAATCAAGCCATCTTTTTAAAGAGGCGGACCGGTGGTCCGCCTCTTTTGTTTTTTCGCGCGCATCCGCGCGAAATTTTGTAAGTTTAAGTATTCAATCAAGCACTATGCAACATTCAAGAAGAAAATTTATTCAAAACAGTGGTTTAGCTTTATTAGGTATTGGTCTTGCTCCAAATACCTTATGGTCAAAAGCAGCAATAGTTGATACAAAAATTAAAATTGGTATTCAATTATACACCGTGCGTGATACCATGTTTAAAGATCCATTAGGTACTTTAAAAGCCTTATCTAAAATGGGTTATCAATATGTGGAGCATGCAAATTATAGCAACAGAAAATTTTATGGCTACACAGCAATTGAATTTAAAAAGATTTTAACCGACTTGGGTATGCAAATGCCTAGCGGACATACAGTAATGAATACAACGCATTGGGATAAAACAAAAAAAGAATTTACCGATGCTTGGAAGTACACCATTGATGACGCAGTCACTCTAGGACAAGACTATGTGATTAGTCCATGGATGGATGAAAAAGTAAGAACCTCTTATGATGCCTTAATGCATCAATTAGAAATATTCAATTTATCAGGTGAACTCTGTCAGGAGTCAGGTATGAAGTTTGGCTATCATAACCATAACTTTGAATTTGTTGAAAAAGTAAACGGTCAATTGATCTATGATATCATATTAAAGGAAACGGATCCCGAATTGGTGATGCATCAATTAGATTTTGGAAATATGTTCGGTATTGGTGCAAGAGGCATGGAATGGATTAAGAAATATCCAGGACGCTTTGCCTCTGTGCATGTAAAGGATGAAATCAAAGTAGCGGTGGGCGAGATGAATGACGGTCATGATAGCACCATTTTAGGCAATGGGCTTGTTGATCCAAAAGCCGTGAGCTTGCTTGCTAAAGCAATTGGTGGCACACATCATTTTATTATTGAACAAGAGTCTTACCAAGGTATCACGCCATTGGAATGTGCACGCATAAATTTAGAAAGAATCAACAGTTGGGGTTTATAAAAAGAACGGCTTAGTTCGTATAGAAAAATCAAAATAAAAGGGCGTCTATAATTTACTAGGTGCTAAAAAATCTATTGTATGAAAAAATTTAGTCTCTTATTGGTGTTGCTAAGTGCTAGTATGTCTTTGATTGCTCAAAAACCAACCAGTATTGAACTATCTAGATGGAATCAACATGCCCAACAAACAACCATCATTCGAGATGAATGGGATATTCCACATGTGTATGGAAAAACCGACGCAGATGCTGTCTTTGGATTGATGTATGCACAATGCGAAGAGAACTTTCCACAAATTGAAAAGAATTTTTTAGAAATGTTAGGGCGTCGTGCGGAAATGGAAGGTCCTAAAGTAATTTACGAAGACCTGATGATGCAATTAATCCAGGATAGTGCCGAAGCAGTTAAAGATTTTGAAAGAAGTCCATTATGGTTTAAGCAATTATTGATAGCGCATGCAGATGGAATCAATTATTTTTTATACAAGCACCCAGAAGTAAAACCTGCAGTTCTTCATAAATTCAAGCCTTGGTATCATTTGATGTGGACCGATGGAAGTGTCTCGCCAACAAGGTCTGCAGGCATCACCGAAAAACATGTGGAAGCATTTTATGGACAACAACTTATGGCTAATTCAAC
>JBFYPO010000117.1:0-18832 GCA_041303215.1 Asinibacterium sp.
ATAAAAACAACTTGGCGATTAATTTGGCTGAAGGAAAAGAAACTTTCACCTATAGCAGCAAGCTACCTTACCTACCTAGAAACTAATTTAGAAACAATTACTAAGAAGTTTAACCAGCCAATAAAAATAAAAAAATAGCGACTACTTTCTTCCTAACCACCAATAAACTGGTAGCCCTGAGGCAATCAACGCTAGCCCCATCAATGCTTCAAAAGGTTGATTGATTAAAGTCATGACACAAATGGCTATACAAAAAAGCAAAAACAGGATTGGAACAAAGGGATATCCAATAACACTATACCCTCTATCTGCCAATGGCGCTTTAATGCGCAGGTAGATTAATCCAAATGCGGTAGCAGCATAAAAAAGAAAAGCTGCAAACACAAGCATGTCTGTTAATTGGTCAAAGCTTCCAGAGAAAACAAGAAGCACTGCCCATGCTGCTTGAATAAATAAGGCCTTGTCTGGAGTGTTATAGGTAGGATGTACAGATGCTGCTTGTTTAAAAAATGTTTTATCCCTTGCCATGGCATATAACATACGCGCAGACATTAAAATACTACTATTCGTCGAGTTTAAAGTGGTTACTAAGATCAAACAAGCCACTAGGACCATACCCAAATGACCACTAATTTGTCCCGCTACTTCTACTGCTGCAATTTTATTTGGAGAGGCATTCAACTGTATAAAGTAATCTATAGGTAGTACATACAAAAACACCGCATTGATGAGTACATAGACAGCCATCACCCCTAAAGTACCTAATCCTAACGCGAGCGGTAAATTACGTTTAGGGTTTTTAATTTCTTCTCCAATAAAAGCAATATTATTCCAGCCATCATAGCCCCAAAAAGCACCTAAGCTAGCTAAAAACATAGCTTTCATCAAAGTCCATCCATTTAAATCTGCAGTAGCTCCTTTGGCAGCAGTGGTCAGGTTAACCACTGTCCCTTTTTCTGAACTCAGGCCTACCACTAAAAAAAAGGCGATCGCAACTAACATGGCGTAGGTTAAAATACTACTCAATTTTTCGGCAAACTGAACCCCTCTAAAATTGAGTAAGGTCAATAGCACTATTAATAAAGCGGCCAATAATTTAATAGATAAGTTTTCAAAAACAGGTAGACCAAATAAACTGAAGTTTATATCCAAAATAGGGAATGGGAATAAGCTATTTAAGGATTGTGCAAAAATATAAGCAAGGGCACTTATGGCTGCTGTTTTAATCACAGAAAAACTTGCCCATCCATATAAAAATGAGAAAAACCTGCCATAAATTTTTTGAAAATAATTGTACTCTCCTCCTGAATTGGGATACATGCTTACCAATTCTGCGGTACATAATGCGCCTGCCAAACTAACAATGCCTGCAAGCAGCCAGCACAGTAAAATCAACCAGGGTGTTCCTAACTCCTGGGCCATAGGTGCAATTTTTTTAAACACACCTGAGCCAATAATAACGCTAATTACCAAAAAACTTGCCGCCCTTAAACCCAATTTTGGTTGTAAACTATTTGTTGAATTTTCTTGCACCATGTTGTTTTAAATTTTTGCAAAACCAAAGCCTGGTTTATCGTTAATTACCATACATCCTTCTTTCACCTCAAATCCTCCAGTCACTAGATCTTCCATCAAATCAAAACTTCCATCTAGGTCTATATATTTTGTATTGGAACAAGCATAAGCCATATGCAATGCTGCAGTAATACTAATAATACTTTCATCATTACATCCCCAGAATAAATCTATTCCAGCATGTCCTGCAATGGTTGCTATATCTTTCGCGCCAAGGAGTCCTCCACATTTCATTAATTTAATATTATAAATGCCGTAGGCCTTGTCTCCTGTTGCTAAGCTTAATGCCGCAACCGGATCCTTTAAAACCTCATCTGCAGTTAATTTTTTTCTTTCATTAATAGATAATGAAAGCAAGGACGCTTCCTGTCCAACTGGCAATGGCTGTTCAATTAATTCTAAGCCGTAAGCGGAAGTTGCTTTTAAAAATGTTTGCAATGCCTGTAAATCATAGCCTTGATTGGCATCCACTCGAATAGTATAATCATGCCCAAATAATGCATACAAAGCCTTAATTCGTTCAATATCTTCTTGCACATCCATGCCTGTTTTTACTTTGAAAACTTTAAAACCTAATGAAGCATATGATTTAGCCTCTTCTATAGTTTCCTCTACATTTTTAATTCCAATCGTCATAGATGTAGGTAGGCCATTCATCTTTTGACCATAAAAAGAAGCAACAGCAATGTCCATGAATTTTCCAAACGCATCATGTAAAGCAATATCAATCGCCGCTAACGTACCAGGTAAATGTGGAAAATGCAAGTTCGATTCAAATATGATTTGTTGAAAATGTCGAATATCCCTTCCAACAAAACGGGCTACAAAATCTGTATTTAAATTGAGGACAGTTTGTGCTGTCGTCTCCCCTACCACTTCTTCTGCAGGACTTGCAGACCCATATCCAATCATTCCATTTGCAAGTTCAATCTCCAAAAAAGCTAAAGACACATCTGAAAAAGTATTGTACGCAATGGTATAGGGCTTTTTTAATGCCCTATTTTGTAGATATGCTCTAACGGCTACTATTTTCATATTATAACTTCATTAATGCTTTGAGTACTGGTAGAATCGGTGTAACGCCTTCTTGAATAGGAAGCAAAACAGGCAGGCCTAAACTTGCTGTAAATTCTTTTTGGTATGCATACGCTTCTTCTGTAGTACAATCTTCTGTATTCACTGCCACAGCGATTACTTTTGAACCTAGCTTTTCTATCAATTCAATTTCTGACGCAACAGAGGGAATGGCACCCCAATGTGCTTCATTGTCAAAATATTTTCGTTTAGGTGCGAAAATCAATACCACGTATTTAGCATTACCCGAAATCAATAATTCTAAACCGCATGGGCCACTTGGATTACGTAAGGAAGATTGTCCTTCTAAAAATAAAATGTCGGGATTTGTATCTTTCCAACAACTTACAATAGCGTGTTCTAATTCACCAGACACAAAATCATTTAAAGTTGAATCAAAAATGAACCCATATTGTCCACCTTGCAGCCATCCTGTTTGCCCAGTGTAAATCATCTCGGCTTTCATGCCTTCTTCTACACATACCTGTTTTAACATACGTGCTGTGGTTCTCTTGCCCATAGCACAGTCCATTCCAATCACTGCTACAATTGGGGCTGTTACTTTGAAAATAGCACCCTCCCAAAAATGCAAGTCTGCTCTTGACTTCGGTCTTCTTACATCTATTAATTGTGCGCCACTACCTTGCGCTAAGGCTACTAAATCAGCTTTATCATTCAAGTATTCATGTAATCCATTCACAACAGAAATGCCTTTTGCAACAGCATCGTAAATTAATGTGATCATATTTTTGGGTAGGATACCCCCCACGGTAGCCACCCCAATTATTAAAAAATGCACCTCCTCGCATTGCTCCATAGCCGAGGCCATGGTGGCAAAAACAGGGATGCCTCTATGTTTGCCATCCAATATCGATCCAGCATCTTTTCCGGCAGTTTGTTCGCTATCCACTATTCCCACTATATTAAAACGTTCTGTACCTCTGATCAATCCATGTGCTGTTTTAGCATCAGAATGATGAAGTAAGCCATTTGTTAATACAATTGCATTTTTCATTCCTACTAATTTAATGTCTAAATATTTTTTACCCTTTTATTTTCTTTTAATCAATATGCCTGGCTGTTTTCCTGTTGACTGACGAGATTGATATACAAGTGTGCCATTCACCCAAACCATTTCAATACCCGTAGACAAAGCCTTGCTATTTTTTAAATTGGCCTGATCCATCACTGTAGCCGGATCTAACAATACGAGATCCGCATAATTTCCAACAGCTATTCGACCTCTATCTTTAAAGCCAAAAAAATCAGCAGACTGCCCAGTCATTTTATAAATGGCTTTTTCTATTGGCATGATTTTTTCAGTTCTAACATAGTTTCCTAGCACTCTAGTAAAGGCGCCATAGCCCCTTGGATGTCCACCCGCATTGCCATCCGAACAAATGATTGCTTCTGGCCATGCTAAAAATACTTTTACATCTTCTTCACTCATTGCCTTACCAGCAATTGCTTCAATACTTCCGGTATAATTAGGATTCGCTTTTTTAAAGTCTTCTGCAATTTTAATCAAGCTCATCAAGGCCTGAGCAGGCGATTCTTTTCTTTCGATTCCTATTGCAGTAATTGTTTTACCAACATAAGATGGATTTGGAGCAAACTGAACTAAGACAGATTCATTTGGATCAAATAATTGCTTAGTAGCCATCTCTGCACTAGCTAAGTGATCAAAGTCTTTACCCGGGAATAATACCCTTAAAGTTGAATTCCAATAAGTATAAGGATAGACGTCTGCTGTGATATTAATTCCAGCTGCTCTGGCTTGATCTAATTTTTTGAGTACTTGATGGGCTGTGCCCCAATTTAATTTATTTGCAATTTTGATATGTGACACTTGAACGGGCATCTTTGTTTGTCTTCCAATCTCAATAATTTCATCTATCGCTTCCTCCATATGCAAATCCTCGCTTCTGATATGACTAGTATATAAACCATTGTGCGCCGCAGTTACTTTTGCTAAATCAATGACCTCTTGTTTACTAGAATAAAAAGAGGCTTCATATTCTAACCCTGTTGATAAACCAAACGAACCCTTTTTTAGTTCAGCTGCTAAAACTGATTTCATTTTTTCAATTTCTGCTTCCGTTGCTGTTCGATACAAATCATTTTCACCCATTGCGATCTCCCTCAAACTTGACTGACCAGTATAAGAAGCCACATTAGAGACCACTGGATTTTCTTGCATCCATTTGGTTAAACTATCCATTGGATAACCATTTCCATCTTGACCAATGACGATGGTAGTAATACCCTGACTTGAAGTAGAAAGTCCTCCACGGTTTTTATTGAGGTCGCCAAAATGATGGCTATGAGAATCTATGAAACCTGGCACTAATACCTGTCCTTTCCCATCTACTAGATGATCTATAGTAGCAGTTGGCTGAATCGTCCCTATTTGTATAATTTTTTGATCGCGGACTAATACTGCTGCATTATAAGGAGGCTTACCGCTGCCATCTATAATTTGAACGTTGTAAATTAAAGTTGTTTTTTGAGCGTGTGCATTGGAGGCAACTACAATGCAAAAAAATAGCGTAAGCAGTTGCTTTATGGCCATAGTGTATGTTTCTCCAAATTTAAACTATAACTAGTTATCTTTTTGTTTTTCGGCACGCTCTTTTGCCCTTCTAATTCTTCTCTCTTGTTTTTCAAGTAGGTCTGCATTTAAAGTATGCAAATCCCCAGCCTGATTGTATTTTTGACCCTTAGTTGTAATTATGATCGCCCCATTTTGAGCACCTGCACCATATACCACAGCTGCACTTGCTCCTTTAAGGACCGTGATAGACTCTATGATATTGGGATCAATATCAAATAAACGATTCGACATGACAGAATTGGCATCATAACCAGTTCCTTTATTATTGACAGTATTATCAAATGGGATACCATCCACAATCACCAAGGGTTGACTATTGCCATAAAAGGAAGTAAAACCTCTAAAATTTAGCCTTGTACTTTGACCTGGGGCACCGCCGCCTGCTTGTATATTGACACCGGCCACTTTCCCAGACAATGTTTTTAATACATCGTTCTCTGACTTTTGAGATAACACATCTGATTTTACTGTGATCGACTGCGCTTGTAAACTAAACCATCCAGAGAATAAGCACAATAAGCATTGGATACTTTTTTTCATTGGATTTATTTTGTATAAAATTACAACAAGTATTTAATTTAACTTCATAATATATTTATACTTATGTGTTATGTAGTAGGGATCAAAGTTCCCAAAAAACAAACTGTTAAAATAGGCGATAAAAATATCGACTTAGACCCCATTGACCTTCCAGCTCAATCCGGATTTAGCTACCAACAATGGCCGGTCATCTACAATGAAAATCAAGGCGCCTCAATGGTTTTACGTCCAAACTTAATGCATTGGGAACTGATCCCCAATTGGGTCAGGAATCAAAAAGAATTAGACGAGTCAAGAAAAAAATATACCACTTTGAATATAAAATCAGAGGGGGTATTGCAAAATAAAGTAGCACAAGCACTAGTGCACACGAATCGATGTCTTGTACTAGCCTCTCATTTTTTTGAATGGCAGGAAGTGAATAAGGAGAAGTTGCCACATTGTATTCAAGTAAAAGACACCCCCTTGTTTTATATTGCTGGGGTCTGGAATACTTGGACCGACTATAGTTCAGGTGAGACCAAAAATAGCTTTGGTATTTTAACGACCGAAGCGAATGATTTCATGGCTAAAATTCACAATGTAAAAAAACGCATGCCCACTATTCTAAATGATAGCTTAGCCGCTTTATGGGTTTCAGAAAATATAAGTAGTAATGAAATTCAAGCTATTGCAGGCACCAAGATTGAATCAAATTATTTGCAAGCACACACAGTAGCTAAAAATTTTTTACAAACAAACGATCCCTGCGCAAAAGTAGACTATCAAATATTCACGCCTCAAACCATGTTTTAAACTTTATCGAATCCTTTAGCTCAGGATACATGTCTCATGCAATTCAGGCACGATAACCTCTTTGAACCCTTTTTTCCTGAGCCTTTCTGCAAAATGATCTTGCACGTCTGGTTCACCGTGAACAATATAAACCTGTTTGACATCTGATGGATTTTGGCAAGCTAAAAATTGCATTAAGTCTTCATAATCACCATGCGCACTCATGCTTTTGATGGACCCTATCTTACATCTAACCTCAAATGGCTCCCCATAGATGCGCACTTCCGTAGCCCCATTCATCAAACGTCCACCTAGGGATCGAGGTTCGCAATAACCCACCATTAAAATTGTATTTTTTGCAGCTCCTATATTGTTCTTGATATGGTGTTTTACCCTTCCGGCGTCTGCCATGCCAGAGGCGGAAATAATTACTTTTGGATGCATGTCTTCGTTCAGTGCCTTGCTCTCTTGTACTGATTTGATATAACGAAGCCCTTCAAAATCAAATGGATCATCGTCGACTTCCAAAATTCTTTGAATTTTTTTATTGAAATACTTAGGATATTTTTTTAACATCTCAGTTGCTTCAATACTCAATGGACTATCGACATAAATTGGGATATGTGGCAATCTTTTTTCCAAGGAAAGCTGATTCAGTTCAAATAAGATTTCTTGTGTTCTGCCGACACTAAATGCAGGTATGATTAAATTTCCTTTTTGTTCTACACAAGTCAATTGAATCCACTTTAATAAGTCATCGGGGGTGGAGTGAATTAAGTCATGTAACTTATCCCCATAAGTGCTTTCGATGATGATAAAGTCTGCTGGTGGGAAGGTGGATGGAGACCTTAAAATCATATCTCTATACCTGCCAATATCGCCACTAAAGGTGAGTGTTTTAGTTGTGTTATTTTCCTTGATAATTAAATTCACAGCAGCACTTCCAATAATATGCCCAGCATCTGTATACATCAGTTCTACATGTTCTGATATTTTATATGGCTTATCATATTCAACCGACTGCAGCATTGGCAGCACTAAATTCACATCATCCATCGTATACAAAGGTTCCACTTGAGGCATACCTTCTCTGGCTAATCTTTTGTTTTTATATTTTGCATCGTCTCTTTGAATCATTGCAGAGTCCTCTAATAAAATTTCTGTTAGCGCTTTAGTCGCTGGAGTACAATAAACTTTTCCATTAAATCCCTCTGCAGCTAATTTGGGTAATAAACCAGAATGATCGATATGGGCATGGGAAAGAATCACATAATCTAATTCTTTTGCATCAAAACCAAAATCAGCATTGTAGGCGTCTGTATCCCTGCCTAAACCCTGGAACAAACCACAATCAAGCAAAAATTTTTCTCCATGTGCTAATTGAACTAAATGTTTGGAACCTGTAACGGTGCGTGCTGCACCGTGAAAACTTATTTTCATGCAATAGGATTTGCAATAAAGTTACAACTATAATGCGATGGCTGCAACGATATAATCTGCAATTAAAATAAGAATACAACTCACTACTACAGACTTAGTGCCGGCTTTACCAATTTCTAAGGCGCCTCCTTTTACATAGTAACCATAGAATGCAGGCACAGAACTTAGGATAATTGCGAATACAAAAGATTTATAAAATCCAATGTTGACATAATACATCACAAAGTCTTTTCTGATACCCGTAATAAAAACTTCTGCAGGGACTACATTCGTCCAACTACCTACTAAATATCCACCCCATATACCAATTACAGCAGAAATACCCACCAACAAAGGCACAGTCGTTAACGCACCTAAAATCTTTGGAAGGATTAAATAATTCTTTGTATTTATGCCCATAATTTCAAGCGCATCTATCTGCTCGCTAATGCGCATATTGCCTAATTCACTCGCAATTTTACTACCTACTACACCTGCCAATACTATACTTAAAAAAGTGGGTGCAAATTCTAGCAAAATACTATCCCTCACCACTATTCCAATGGTTGCCAAGGGTACTAAAGGACTCACCAATTGAGAAGCAGTTTGCACCGTCGTCACAGCCCCTAAAAAAAAGGAGATAATCACCACAATTGGCAAAGAACCAATACCTATGTCAACACATTGCCTGATATACTCCTTCCAAAACATTCGATTGTTTTCGGTCGCAGTAAACATGCCCTTGAGCATTAATAAATACTTGCCAAATAAGGTGAAAAAATCCATGGGTTTATTTTATGCTAATTCCAGTTCTATTTCTTTTTCTTTTTCAACTTTTTCCACCAACTTGTTCGCTCCACTTCCACTGCAGTGTCAATTCTTGTTTTCAATTGCGCATCCACCACAGCCACTGTTGCCATATTGATGATATTGCGCACACTTGAACCTAACTGCAATACATTGACAGGCTTTTTCATGCCTAATAATACTGGACCAATTACATCTATGCCACCGATCTCTTTTAAAAGATGGTAAGCAATATTACCAGCAGTTAAGTTAGGGAAGATCAATACATTTACATCAGCGTCCACTAAATCGCTAAATGGATAATTTTCTTTTAAAATTTCTTTATTAAAAGCAAGCATACCTTGCATCTCTCCATCTACTACTAAGGAAGGATTTCTTTGCTTTACAATTTTAGTCGCTTCTGCAACCAATCTTGCTTCCGGTGTATCACTGCTTCCGAAATTAGAATAGCTTAACATGGCCACTCTTGGCTCCATGTTAAAATTACGCACTTCTTTAGCAACCAATAAAGTGATGTCTGCTAATTCTTCTGCAGTAGGACTAATATTAACGGTTGTATCTGCCAAGAACAAAGGCCCCTTCTTAGTTAAAAGAATATACATCCCTGCAATTTTCTTTACCCCTTCATCCACTCCAATGATTTGTAAAGCTGGCTTAATACCATCTGCATAATTTCGCGTTAATCCAGATAACATAGAGTCTGCCTCCCCCGTTTCCACCATCATCGCACCAAAATAGTTTTGGGTGCGCATTAACTTTAAGCTCTCATATTTATTGATACCCTTACGTTGTCTTTTCTGGAACAATAGTGAGCCAAAAAACTCACGCTTGGCTTCCATCTCGTCACTTCTTACATCGATGATTGGCAAATCATCGATGTCAATATTATTGGCTGCTGCAATATTTCTAATCCTGGTTTCATTACCCAATAAAATTGGATAAGCAATACCATCATCATATACAATACTTGCTGCTTTTAAAATTTTTGTGTTTTCAGCATCTGCAAAAACCAGGCGTTTTGGGTCACGTCTTGCCTTATTGCTAATTAAACGCATCATTTGATTGTCTAATCCTAAACGCTTATTTAATTGCAACTCATATTCAGCCCAATTCGTAATTTGCTGTTGTGCCACACCTGAAGCTACGGCTGCTTTTGCAACTGCAGGAGCCACGGTACTCAACAGTCTTGGATCCAAAGGTTTTGGAATAATATATTCTGGCCCAAAACTAAGATTCTGCTGATTGTAGGCCATATTCACCATGTCTGGCACAGCCGTTTTTGCTAGTTCAGCCAATGCTTTCACGGCCGCCAATTTCATTGCTTCATTAATAGCAGAAGCGCGCACATCCAAAGCACCTCTGAAAATATATGGGAAACCTAATACGTTGTTCACTTGGTTTGGATAATCCGTTCTACCGGTAGCCATAATGATATCCTTACGAACCGACGTAGCTTCTTCATATCCAATTTCCGGATCCGGATTTGCGAGTGCAAATACGATTGGATTTTTTGGCATAGACGCAATCATTTCTTTCGTCACCACATTGCCTACACTCAATCCTAAAAACACATCCGCCGTTTTAATAGCTTCTGGCAAAGTCATTTTATCCGACTTGATCGCAAATGGTTTTCTATCTTCTCCTAAATCGGTTCTACCATGATGTAACACACCATCTTTATCAAACAAAGTAAAATTTTCGTAACGTGCACCTAATGCAACATACAATTTAATACAAGCCATCGCAGCTGCACCAGCACCATTGACTACAAACTTTGCTTTATCAATTTTTTTCTTTTGTAATTCTAACGCATTCAACAAAGCAGCACTGCTAATAATAGCTGTACCATGTTGATCATCATGCATCACTGGGATATTCATTTCTTCCCTCAAGCGCTGTTCGATATAAAAACATTCAGGCGCTTTAATATCTTCTAAATTAATGCCGCCAAAAGTGGGCTCTAAAGACTTTACAATCTGAACAAATTTTTCTGGATCTGATTCATTGATCTCTATATCAAAAACATCAATGTCTGCAAATATTTTAAATAAGACCCCCTTCCCTTCCATCACTGGCTTACTCGCCAAGGGACCAATATTACCTAATCCCAACACAGCAGATCCATTGGTGATAACGCCCACCAAATTCCCTTTTGCTGTATACTTATATACATCTGATGGATTGTTTTTGATTTCTGTACAAGGTATGGCTACACCCGGGCTGTAGGCAAGCGATAAGTCTTTTTGAGTTTTAGCTTCCTTTGTAGGAACCACTTCGATCTTACCGGGCCTTCCACCAGCATGGTATTCAAGGGCTTGCTCTCTTCTTAGGTTTTCTTTATTGGTAGTATCTCCCATGTATCAATTTTAAAACGAATGTTAGTTTATAAGTTACACAAAGCTAAGGAAATTATCAAAAAGCCCATTAAGCATGCAATTGCACACCTAACCAGGCCATCATGCCTACTCCTTGTTCAATTGCAGCTTCATCTATATTAAAATGTGGGGTATGTACATTATGCACAATGCCCGCTTGTTCATTTCTGACACCTAATCGGAAAAAACACCCTGGAATGACTTGTGAATAGTACCCGAAATCTTCTGCACCCATTCTTTTCTCCGTTTCTTCTACATTTTCTTGCCCCATATATTGATCCGCTAATCTCCAAGCTGCTTCTGTAATCAAAGGTTCGTTGTCCACCGTCGGATACCCTACATCCACTCTGAAATCAATCTCAGCACCAGTTGCTAAAGCGAGCCCTTTTGCTTGTTGTAGCATTAATTCATGTGCTTGAAAACGCCAAACCTCATCCATGGCCCTAAATGTACCCATCAACTTCACTTCACTTGGAATAACATTCGTCGTATTGCCTCCATGGATTGAACAGATAGAAAGTACAGATGGATTTTGAGGATTTCTATTTCGAGAAATAATCGTCTGTAAACTTTGAATCAATTGCGCTGCAACTAAAATCGTGTCCACCGTTTGATGAGGTGTAGCAGCATGTCCACCTGGACCTTTAATACTAATATATAATTCATCGGCACTTGCCATCACGCGCCCTTTTCTAAAACTTAATTTTCCTTCATTCAAACCTGGATGCACATGCAAGCCAATAATACCTTGTGGTCTTGGATTTTCCAAAGCGCCATCACGAATCATGTAACTTGCGCCGCCTGGATTTTTTTCTTCGCCCGGTTGAAATAATAATTTAATGGTGCCATCAAATTCGTTTCTTAATGTCCACAAAATCTTTGCAGCACCTAATAAAATCGTAGTATGTACATCATGCCCACAAGCATGCATCACACCTTCATGGATAGATTTATAATCAATATTATTTTCTTCTATAATTGGTAAAGCATCCATATCGGCACGTAATGCAATCACACGCTTAGATGGATTTTTTCCTTCAATGATCCCTAATACACCTGTGGTGGCAATCACTGTAAATGGAATACCAATAGCTGTTAATTGTGCTTGAACATATTTACTCGTTTCAAACTCTTGGTAACTCAATTCTGGATGCGCATGTAAATGTCTTCTGGTGGCAATATTTTCTGCTTGATGCTGAGCCGCTAAGGTTTTTATTTTATCGAGTAACATAGCTTAGTAATTACTTTTTGTTTGATCTACTTGAGCCCCTGTAACAATTGCCACACCAGCACTGCACCCAATTCTTGTGGCACCTGCTTCAATCATTGCTTTTGTAGTGGCATAATCTCTAATACCGCCCGAGGCTTTTATCTGCACGTTTTCTGGTAAATATTTTCTGAATAATTTTACGGCTTCAATACTAGCTCCTTTTTCCGCATAGCCAGTAGAAGTTTTTAGATAATCAATGCCTGCAATACCATAGATGTCACAACATTTTATGATTTCCTCGTCCGTCAATACACCAGATTCAATAATAATTTTTACCACTTTACCTTTTGAACGAATGACTGGCATAATATGGTTGATCTCGTCTGCGATGGCCATCCAATCAGCATTCTTAATAGCGGAGATATTGGCGACCACATCTAATTCATCGGCGCCATCTACCATCGCTAAAATAATTTCTGCGATCTTTGCTTCTGTAGCACTATACCCAAAAGGGAAACCAACCACAGTAGCTACTTTCACATTGGAGCCGGCTGTTAATTCTTTGGCTAATTTCACAAAATTTGGAGGCACACATACTGCAGCAAATGCATGTTGCTTTGCTTCTTCACAAACTTTTTGAATGTCTGAAACTAAACAAGTTGGTTTCAAAATAGTGTGGTCGATGTATTGATTTACTGGCAACATAAATTAATTTTTAAGCCATCTCCTTACCGTGGCAAGCTTTGTATTTTTTACCACTACCACAAGGACATGCATCATTGCGGCCTATTTTTGGACCAACTGTGATAGGTGCTTGTTTTGGCGCAGAAGGATCATGATATTCATTTTCAGTAGGCGTTCCATCTTCTGTTCTATTCGCGCTTAATTTACTTAAGTCTGTTTTTTGTTGACGTCCTTCCTTTACATCTGTAGCCTCTGTTGGAATATGTGCATGACACAAAAACTGAACCATTTTATGGTTGATCTCTATATCCATTTTTCTAAACAATTCGAACGCTTCCATTTTATAAATCACCAACGGATCCTTTTGCTCATAGGTAGCTGTTTGTACAGATTGTTTTAAATCATCCATTGCACGTAAATGCTCCTTCCAGGCATCATCGATCAAACTTAACGCAATTGATTTTTCAAATTCAGTCGCTAATAAAGCCCCCTTGGTGTCAATATTCTTATCTAAGTTGACAAGTACATTGAAGACCAATTTGCCGTCACTCACAGGCACAATCACATTTTCGATATGCTTTCCTTCCTGTGTTCTAATATTTTTAAAGACAGGGATGCTATTTTGCATCATGTCTTTCTTCTTGTATTCATAATGCGCAATAGCTTCTTGATAGAACGCTTCGGCAAGGTCATTTTCCTTTTGCGCTGCAAATTGCTCTTTAGTGATTTTTGTATCCAATCCAACTTGCACAATCAAAGCCAACCTCAACGCATCAAAATCATTGGTGGTCTTGTGCGCAAAAGTTAAGTTTTCAATCACTTGATAAAATGCATTGTCCACATCTAATGCCAAACGCTCTCCAAACAAAGCGTGATTGCGTTTTTTGTAGATCACTGTTCTTTGCTTGTTCATGACATCATCATATTCCAGCAAACGCTTTCTTACACCAAAATTATTTTCTTCTACTTTTTTCTGTGCACGCTCAATAGATTTGGTAATCATACTATGCTGAATCACTTCACCTTCTTTGTAACCTGCAAAGTCCATTACTTTAGCAATACGCTCACTTCCAAACATGCGCATTAAATCGTCTTCTAAAGAAACAAAGAACTGAGAAGAACCTGGATCACCTTGTCTTCCAGCACGTCCTCTTAACTGTCTATCCACACGACGAGAATCATGACGCTCTGTACCTAAAATAGCTAGACCACCGACGGCTTTCACTTCGGGACTTAATTTAATATCCGTACCACGACCTGCCATATTCGTTGCAATGGTTACAGCGCCAGTTAAACCCGCTTCGGCAACCACTTGCGCTTCTCTTGCATGTTGTTTTGCGTTCAATACATTGTGTGGAATGTTTTTCTGACGCAACATTCTACTCAATAACTCACTCACTTCCACTGAAGTTGTACCTACTAACACCGGTCTTCCTTCTGCTCTTAAGGCTTCGATAGATTCAATCACCGCGCCAAATTTTTCACGCTTGGTTTTGAATACTAAATCTTGCTCATCGATACGTACTGCAGGAATATTAGTTGGAATAGAGACCACATCTAATTTATAAATGCTCCAAAACTCTGCTGCTTCAGTTTCTGCAGTACCCGTCATACCACCCAACTTGTGGTACATCCTAAAGAAATTCTGCAAAGTAATAGTCGCATAAGTCTGTGTTGCTGCTTCTATCTTCACATTTTCTTTTGCTTCAATCGCTTGGTGTAAGCCATCAGAATAACGACGACCTTCCATGATACGACCTGTTTGTTCGTCTACAATTTTTACTTGACCATCAATTACGACATACTCAATATCCTTATCAAATAAAGTATACGATTTTAACAATTGGTTGACGGTGTGAATACGATCCGCCTTAATACTATACTCTGCAATAATGGTTTCTTTTTGTTGCATTTTTTGTTCTGGAGTCAAGTGCACATCCAAATCAATTGCATTCAATGCGACACTGATATCAGGCAATAAAAAGAAGTTTGGATCTTCTCCTGCACCAGTGATCAATGCCAAACCTTTATCCGTTAATTCAACTGAATTATTTTTTTCTTCAATATGGAAATATAAAGCTTCGTCCACAATAGGCATTTCTCTTTGCTGGTCTGCTAAATAATAGTTCTCTGCCTTTTGTAGTTTCACACGAATGCCTGGCTCACTTAAATATTTAATTAAAGCACCATTTTTTGGCAAGGCCCTGAAAGCACGGTATAAAGCCAATCCGCCATCTTTTGGATCATCGTTTCCTTCGCTAATTTTTTTCTTGGCTTCAATCAAAAACTGATTCGCTACTTTCTTTTGAACCTCTACCAATTGTTCAATCCTTGGCTTCAATTGAAAATATTGTTGCTCTCCCGTTTGATGACCAATTGGACCAGAAATAATCAAAGGCGTACGCGCATCATCAATCAATACACTATCCACCTCGTCCACCATTGCATAATGGTGCTTGCGTTGCACCATTTCGTTAGGTGTATGCACCATATTGTCTCTTAGGTAGTCAAATCCAAATTCATTATTGGTACCATAGGTAATGCCTGCACGGTATGCCTTTCTTCTGTCTTCAGAATTAGGTTGGTGCTTGTCAATACAATCTACTGTGATACCTAACCATTCAAATAAAGTACCATTCCACTCACTATCTCTTTTTGCTAAGTAATCATTCACGGTTACAATATGTACCCCCTCGTCTGCCAATGCATTTAAATAAGCAGGCAAAGTGGATACTAAAGTCTTTCCCTCACCTGTAGACATTTCGGCAATCTTACCCTGATGTAATACGATTCCACCAATCAACTGCACATCATAATGCACCATATTCCAACGAACAGGGGTTCCAGCTGCTTTCCAAGTAGTTTGGAAAACCGATTGTTCGCCCTGAATGGTTACATATTCCTTTTTTACAGATAATTCACGGTCTAACTCGGTTGCTGTTGCGGTCAAAGACTCATTTTCTGTAAAACGACGCGCCGCTTCCTTTACCACTGCAAATGCCTCTGGTAAAATGGTCCATAAAATTTGTTCTAAGGCTTGATCACGGTCTTTCTTAAGTTGATCAATTTCCTGATAAATGGCATCTTTACCCAATAAATCGGCTAGATCCAAGGCTTCAGCCCTGTTTTGCGCCTCGGTAATAGCCTGGTCATTGGCGCTTAAATGCGCTTTGATACGGAATTTAAAGTCTTCCGTTTTGTTCCTTAATTGGTCATGGCTAAGGGTTTTATACGCCTCAAAATGACCATTTATAATAGGTACTAAATACTGTATTTTCTTGACGTCTTTCTCACTTTTCGATCCGCCAAATAGTTTACTGATAAGCTGCAACATACTCTTGCTAAAATTGGGTGTTTGTCCTTGTTAATCAAGGGGCTTCAAAGATAAGTAATTGGGGGGGATTTGGTGATTTTAAGGCCAGTTGGCTCAAAAATTTAAGTTGGAGGGCGTTTGAAGGGAAAATTGGCTAAAAAATGATACCTTTGCTCGCCTAATAAACAAGCACTATGGCTGGTCAATTAAAAGAAGTTAGAAATAGAATAAAAAGTACTCAAAGTACACAGCAAATCACCAAAGCGATGAAGATGGTGAGTGCTGCTAAATTACGTCGTGCACAAGATGCCATTACCCAAATGAGACCTTACGCTCGTAAACTACAAGATATGTTAAGCAATATCATTAGTAGTTTGGAGGGGGATATGAATTTGGCCCTTGCAGAAGAACGCACCGTGAACAATGTGTTGTTCATTGTAGTAACGTCAGATCGTGGATTATGTGGTGGATACAATGCGAACATTGTGAAAATGACACGCGCTACGATCGCCGAAAAATATCCTACTCAAAATGTAACCATCTGGAACATTGGTAAAAAAGGATATGAGAGTTTAAGTAAATTAGGCTATAATACCAACGCTGATTTTAAAGATGTCTTTTTAAACTTGAAATTTGAAACGGTGCAGGCAGCTGCTAAAGCAGCGATGAAAGCCTTTGAAAACAAAGAGTTTGATGCCATTGAGATTGTGTACAGTGAATTTAAAAACGCTGCCACTCAGGTGTTTAAATCAGAACCTTTCTTGCCAATTCCAAAAATGGAAAAGAAAGCAAATACTAAAAAAACTGACTTCATTTTTGAACCACAGAAGGAAGCTTTGGTGGCAGAATTGATGCCAAAAATATTGAACACTCAATTATTCAAAGCGGTACTAGATGCCAATGCAAGTGAGCATGGAGCAAGAATGACAGCGATGGATAAAGCAAGTGAAAACGCCAACGAATTGTTGAAATCATTGAAAATATCTTATAACCGTGCAAGACAAGCGGCCATTACGACTGAGTTAACGGAGATCGTGAGTGGTGCTGCTGCATTAAACGGGTAAGCAAAAGAATTATGGAAATAAGTCAAATCATTCCGCATATTGAAGCCTTGGTATTCGCAAGTGATAAAGCATTGAATGCGAATGACATTACTGAGTTAATCAATAATGCTTTTGGATTCTTAGAAGAGCGCATTACCCTTGAGCAAATAGAGGCAGCACTAGAAGGTATTCAAGAAAAATACAGTACAGAATTCTACCCTTTTGAATTAAAACAAAGTGGTGGTGGCTGGCAATTTTTAACAAAGCCTGCATTTCATACCACGATTGCGCAATTAAATGGCGATAAATTCTTAAAGCGTTTATCCAACGCTGCATTAGAATCTTTAGCAATCATTGCCTACAAGCAACCTATTACAAAAGGCGAAGTAGAAGCGATTAGAGGGGTAAACAGTGACTACTCTATTCAGAAATTATTAGAGAAGGAATTGATTGTGATCAGTGGTCGTAATGAATTACTACCTGGTAAACCATTGGTCTACGCTACCTCTAGAAACTTCATGGATTACTTTGGCATTAACTCTACCGAAGACCTACCTAAGATCAAAGAAGTATTGGCAGACCAAATTATCGAAGCCACAGTGATTAAGCCAGAAGATTTCACAGACAATAGCGTATTTGAGCAAACAGAGACGCCTAATACAGAAGAAGAGACGGGAGATTATACAGCAGATTCCAACGAAGAAGACTTTGCCCCTGAAAGTCCTGTAGAATAACAATTAGTAGTTTTTCCTTTCATGGATTTTTCTTAAAATATTGAACCAAGATACGGCCAGAACCTAGTTCTGGCCGTATCTTTATAGCATGAATGCAAGTCTTTCTTACACGGCATTAAATCATGCAGCACAAACATTTGGCACACCACTATATGTGTACCATGCAGAAAAAATTGAAGCGCAATATCAAAATTTATTGACTCATTTTTCGGCTACTCAGACGCGTTTTTTTTACGCATGTAAGGCGCTGACCAATATTCATATTTTGAAAGTAGTAAAAGAGATGGGGTGCAATATAGATTGTAGTTCTATCAACGAAGTTCGATTGGCTTTACATGTTGGATTTTTACCGTCCAATATTTTATATACTAGTAATAGTGTTGGCTTTGAAGAAATAAGCAACGCTGTAGAATTGGGCGTGCATGTCAATATTGATAGTTTATCGAACCTAGAAAAGTTTGGTGCAAAATATGGTTCAAACAAAGCTGTCGGTGTGCGCATAAGACCGGATGTAATGGCAGGCGGTAATTTAAAAATATCTACTGGTCATGATAAAAGTAAATTCGGCATTCCTGTCGCACAAGTAGATCAACTTAAATTGATTCAAGAAAAATATCAAATCAATATACGCACTTTACATATCCACACGGGTAGTGAAATTAAAGATGTG
>JBFYPO010000118.1:0-7072 GCA_041303215.1 Asinibacterium sp.
AATATACAGTCGCCTCATTTTAATTTTAGTGGTCACACCCCCTATTTACAACACGCTTTCGGCAATGTAGAAAACCTGATGTTATTGGTGGCAGAAAATTTAAGAATGGCCTTGGTGACAGAACACCTTACGATTCAAGACATCGCACAACATATTACGAAGGATAAGATCAAACAAAAATTACAAATTCTGAATCAAAGTTTGCAAAAAGATTTTGGTGTAGATAAACCAAGAATTGCAGTCTTGGCATTGAATCCTCATGCAGGAGATGACGGTTTAATTGGAAAGGAAGAAATTGAAATTATCCGCCCAGCGATTCAAGAAGCAAAAAATAAAATGTTGGTGTATGGACCTTATTCTGCAGATGCTTTTTTTGCGAGAGGACAACACGAAAAATTTGACGCGGTATTAGCTATGTACCATGACCAAGGCTTGATTCCCTTTAAGTCATTGGCTTTTGGAGAAGGTGTTAACTTTACCGCTGGCCTACCGATTGTTCGAACTAGCCCAGACCATGGAACTGCTTTTGATATTGCAGGAAAAGACAAAGCAGATGCAAGCTCTTTTACGGCGAGTATTTTTGAATGTATTCGTATCATACATGCAAGACAAGGCTACCGTGACATGCGTTTAAACCCATTGAAAAAAATGAGTCATAAAATGTTTGCCAATGCAGTGGACGAACGTTTAGACGAACATTGATCTAGAAAATAAAAGTGAGGTTCAAAATGACTCCTCAAAAATAGACGCTTAATAAGGACAAGCTTTTTTAAGTTCAACCAATGCTTGTCTACCCCAGGATGGTGCAACTAAATTTGGCGTCACTTGTCTTAATAGATTTTGTTCCGCCTGTTGAATCATAGGTTTTGCAGCTTTGCATCCCCCACCAAAAAATACAGGTAAATTATATTGAAGCTGCGCTTCTAATAAATAGATTCTAGGATTTTTAGGATTTATTTTTTTAGCCAATTGGAGTGGCCTTTTAATTTTTTCTTCGTAGGACAACCATCTCATCATAGGATTCACAGACATCTTTGCAGTGTTTGCTAAACTCTCCGCACAATACAGTTCATCATTGACGACCATCGTTTTTGCTTTTGCAACCCATGCTAAAGAACGATTGGCCAATTGATCTCTATCTCCCATTTTTAAAAGGCACATTCTAGCATTGATAAGGGCTGCATAATATGGAATCAACCAATTGGATGGGTCTGCTACATGCAGTTGTTCAAATTGGAAATTCAATGTAGTATAAGCGGCTGGCTGTTCTAATTGATTGAATTGATGAACTGCTTGCTCCAATGCCTTGTCTTGACTTTTAGAGGACAAGGGCAATAGGAATTGCAGGGATAAAATCAATAATAGAACGACATATTGCATAACTGCAATTTAAAACATCGAATTGGAAACACCCTTATTTATGCTATAATTTGAATAAGTTATTTCAATCGTACCCTTCTTTTGCTTCAAAGCCTTTTGCTTGGCAGCAGGGTCATCGTCTCCAAACTCTAAAGTAATCCCGTTGGGTAATTTATAATCCTTTGTATTGAACCCAAAAATGATCTTACTTGGTAAGCCATAATTAGCGTATGCCCCATATTCCATGGTGATTTCATAAGTGCCGTTTTCCTTCGTCGTCGTAAAGGTTTTGTAGACCAACGCCTCTACAGGATCAATCCATAAAGTAGCAATCACCCAGTCTAATTTATCGTCGGTAGGAATTAACTTAATCGCCTGCAAAGATTTGCCTTTAAATTGTTGCACCCCCGATTCAATGGCGATATATTGTTTATTATTCAATAAAGAATTAATGGTCACGGACACGCCACCTTTAGGCAATAAAGAAATGCCCCCTTCCTTTTTTACCTTTAATAAATTTGGCTTTTTATAATACACTTTCACTTTTCCCAAGGAAGCTTTAATGAATGCCACATCTGTTTTCATCACGCCTGTTGCCACATAATCATTCACAATATTCAATTTAGCACTCACTTTTTCAATCAATGCATTGGATTGTGCCATCAAAACAGTTGGCAACAAAAAAAGTACCCCTATCACAAAACTTATTTTTTTCAATGTATTCAATTTTAATTTTTTCAACTTATCAATTTTTACACCCATTCTTATGAGGACTGTGGCAAAGCACTTAATTAACTTAAAATATCTTTCTTTTTCATGATCCAAACCGACGCACCCACAAACAATGCAATGTGCACCGTCAATACAAAGATTGAATTTTTAATTTTTGCCACATTCAATATACTACCAGTGATGGCATCATTGCTTTCATTGACTTGTAGGTCAAAAAACTCTTTCCAGTTATTCATATGTGTCGTAAACAGATAGGGTTTTACCACATTAAACAAAGGGATATTCAAAGTGCTTAAAATGGTAAAGAAAACAATGGCACTGATGGTTGCCACAATGGGACCAATAGAGTTATTGGCTAGACTAGACATCAAAAATCCTAAAGCAGCTACCGTCAATAAAGAGAAGCTTGCAAAAACAAAAGCACCCAGGTACCTCCAAAAAACGTCTTGCTCTTGGATCAATACCACATAATTGGATTTCATTAAGAACAAGTCATCTGTTCCAAAGACCCACATACTTAAAAAGAGTGCCAAAAAGGCCAACCAGATCAATAACAAAATGGTATACAAACTAGCGGCCACAAATTTAGCCAAGACCCATTGTGTTCTGCTATAAGGCGTGGTAAATAATAACCTTAATGTACCTAGATTCGCTTCGCCAGAGAGCATGTCTGCTGCAATCAAAGCCACTAATAAAGGCACATGTACCAATAAGAGTTGCAATAAGATATAGCAAATCAAATACCCATTCAATACTTTTCCATCCACCGTTAAAGTATCATTGATGTCTTTCATTAAAAAGGCAGCATAGGCTTCTCCGTCAATTTTTAAGCCCATTTGTATCACCAGAATCAATGCTGCAATGGCACCAAAGGCAATATAAGTTCTAGGCCTTTTGTAAATTTTAAATAATTCTATTCGAATGATTGGCCACATATTAATGAGTTGAAGTAAGTTGTAAAAAATAATCCTCTAAAGAATTTTTTGACTCTAGAGAAAGGACCGCAATCTGCGCATTGACCAAGAAGCTATTGAGTGCAGGAATTTGTAATTTAGGGATCCCCAAATACAAACCCTCTTTTCGATCCAATACATGTCCCTTAAAATCAGATTGCAATAATATATTTTTAGCAGCAAGATCGTCCAAGGTTTTAATTTGCACAATGGTCTTATTCGGATCTAATAAAGTTTCGGTAGGGCCTTCTGCCATTTTTTTACCCTGATGAATAATCAAAATATGGGTAGCTATTTGTTCAATTTCTGAAAGCAAGTGCGAAGAAACTAAAACTGTTTTGCCTTGTTCTTTTGAAAGTGATTTAATCAGTTCACGTATATCTGCAATACCCTGTGGGTCTAATCCATTGGTAGGTTCATCCAAAATGATCAATGCAGGATCATGTAATAATGCGATGCCAATCCCTAGTCTTTGCTTCATCCCTAAAGAATAAGTTTGTACTTTATCATTGGCTCTTGCAAACAATCCCACCTGTGATAAAGTAGCGTCAATCTTAGCTGCGGTCACGGGCTGTTGACGCAATTTTGCAAACAAAGTCAAATGCTCCCTTGCGGTAAGATAAGGATAGAGGTCTGGTCGCTCAATCACGGCACCCACCTGCTCTAAAATAGCCGAGCGATTTTCGGATAAAGATTGACCAAAGATTTCAATTTGTCCTGCTGAAGGATGAATCAAGGAAAGCAACATACGTATTGTCGTGCTTTTCCCTGAACCATTTTGACCTAAAAATCCATAGACCTGGCCGGCTTTTACTTCAAAAGAAAGCTCGTCGACGGCTTTTAAAGCGCCAAAGTTTTTACTGAGTGATTGAACTTTAATGACTGACATATTATTATAACAATCAATTGAATTATTTGTTGTACCTGGCGCCACTTAAAACAAAAAAACCCCGAATAAATCGGGGTTTTAACAAGTTCGAAATTGCCTCTTATTTGTATTGAGGGATCAAGCTATTCGCTAAATCAACCATTTGCTTTAATCCATCTTCAGGTAAGTTACCTTTCTTGAATTCAGCTAATATATTAGGTAATTTGTTGGTCATCTCTAATAAGAAATGTGCTTCAAAATCTTTTACATTTTTAACGGCTACTTCTTTCAACAAACCTTGCGTACCCAAGTAGATAATTGCTACTTGTTTTTCTACCGTAAATGGAGAGTACTGTGCTTGTTTCAAAATTTCCACGTTTCTCGCACCTTTGTCGATTACGTTTTTAGTAGCTGGATCTAAGTCACCACCAAATTTAGAGAAGGCTTCTAACTCACGGTATAAAGCTTGGTCTAATTTTAAGGTACCAGATACTTTCTTCATTGACTTGATCTGCGCGTTACCACCCACACGACTTACAGAGATACCTACGTTGATCGCTGGACGGATACCTGCGTTGAACAAGTTACCTTCCAAGAAAATCTGACCATCTGTAATAGAGATCACATTCGTAGGGATATATGCAGATACGTCACCTGCCTGAGTTTCAATGATTGGTAATGCTGTTAATGAACCACCGCCTTTTACCAAATGCTTGATAGAAGCTGGTAAGTCATTCATATTTTTAGCGATCTCATCGTTGGCAATTACTTTCGCAGCACGCTCTAATAAACGGCTATGCAAGTAGAATACGTCTCCTGGATAAGCCTCACGACCTGGAGGACGACGTAACAATAAAGACACCTCACGGTATGCTACTGCTTGCTTAGATAAGTCATCAAATACAATCAAAGCTGGTTTACCACAATCACGGAAGAATTCACCCACCGCTGCACCTGCAAACGGAGCGTAGAATTGTTGTGGAGCTGGATCTGCTGCAGAAGCGGCAACGATTGTTGTATAAGCCATCGCGCCATGCTCTTCTAAAGTTTTCATCACACCTGCAATGGTAGATGCTTTTTGACCAATCGCCACATAGATACAATACACTGGTTGACCAGCATCGTAAAATTCTTTTTGATTGATAATGGTATCCACACAAATGGCAGTCTTACCTGTTTGACGGTCACCAATAACCAATTCACGTTGACCACGACCAATAGGAATCATCGCATCAATCGCTTTGATACCAGTTTGTAATGGTTCCTTTACAGGCTCACGGAAGATTACCCCTGGCGCTTTACGCTCCAATGGCATTTCATACAATTCACCTTTAATTGGCCCCTTACCATCGATTGGTTCACCCAACATATTGATTACACGACCTACTAAACCATCTCCTACTTTAATAGAAGCGATCTGGCCAGTTCTTTTTACTTTGTCTCCTTCTTTGATTTGCTTGCTATCACCCATCATTACCACACCCACATTGTCTTCCTCTAGGTTCAAGGCAATTGCTTTGGTGCCGTTTTCAAATTCAACCAACTCACCACTGCTTACACCGTTCAAACCATATACACGGGCAATACCATCACCCACTTGTAATACAGTTCCTACTTCTTCTAAATCAGCAGAAGCATTAAAGTTGCTTAATTGCTGTCTAAGAATTGCGGATATTTCATCAGGTTTAATGTCCACCATAAATACTTATTTAATGTATGATTGTTATTTTAATTATATTTTAGAAATAAATTCGTTAGATAAAAATTGCTTTTTAATATCCAATAAATCTCTTCGAATACTTGCGTCAATTAGGTTATTGTCAAAAGACAATACAAAGCCACCAATTAAATCTTCGTTGGTATGGGTTGTTAACTCCACAGTTTTGAATTGTGTTTCTGCTTTGATCTTTTGTTCAATCGCTTGCTTCAAATCTTCTCCAATGGCTACAGCTGTTGTTAAGCTCACTTGATGGATGCCTTTTAAAGCATTGTATTGTTCAATGAATGCAGTGGCGATTTCTGGCAAAGCGCTTTCTCTGCTTTTCTTAACCAATAAAACAAAGAAGGATAAAGACAAAGTACTCACCGCCTCTTTGATCACCGCCAAAATGATTGCATTTTTTTGGTCAGCTTTGATAATAGGACTTCTTAACACATTCACAAAATCATGGCTTTGAGCACAAACTGATTGAAAATATTTCATATCAGCATACACTGCATCCAATTGATTTTGTTCAACGGCTAAGTCGAGTAAGCTCTTTGCGTATCTTCCTGCTAAACGTACGTTGGGCATTTCTTACTTTTTAATTTAACTTAACTCCTTCAGCGATTTGTTTAATATAGCTTTCTTGATCTGCTTTATTAGACAATTCTTTTCTTAATACTTTCTCTGCTACTTCAACAACCAATGTGCCCACCTGATTTTTAACTTCAGTCAAAGCAGCATTTTTTTGTTGAGTGATCGCCAATTGTGCATCGTTGATAATGCGCTCATATTCATGCTTCGCTTTATCTTTTGCATCGGCAACCATTTTATCTGCAGTCTCTTTTGCGTCTTTTAACAATCCAGCTCTTTCCTCACGTGCCTTCGCTAACAATGCTTCATTTTCATTTTGCATAGCAGCAATTTCTGCTTTCATCTTGTCCGCACGTAAAAGTGCTTCTTCGATACCGTTTTCACGTTCAGCAATTGCTTTTAACATTGGTTTCCAAGCAAACTTGCCCAACACAACTAAAAGCACTACAAACGCAATGGTGTTCCAAAATACCAAACCGATATCTGGTAACACAAGTGGATTTACTTCTAATAAGAACATACGATTCGTTTATCTTAATTAATGATTCAATTTTTAAAAAATAGGCCTTTCGCCCTGTGCTAGGGCCTATTTATTTTCTTTAGGAAATCCTCCGCAGATTATCCGTTACCCAAAAGGGCAACTACCACAGCAAACAAGGCAACGGCCTCAACGAATGCAGCAGCAACAATCATGCTTGAACGGATTTCGTTCGCAGCTTCTGGCTGACGAGCAATACCTTCAACAGCACCTTTACCAATCATACCGATACCTAATCCAGCACCGATAGCAGCTAATCCAGCGCCAATTGCAGCAATACTTCCTACCATTTTTTTACGTTTTAATTGTTATTGAAAAAAAGTTAA
>JBFYPO010000119.1:0-3230 GCA_041303215.1 Asinibacterium sp.
GGCAAAGAATGATACCAATTATGTTGAATACTGCCCTTCATTTCTAATAAAGAGCCATTTTCTAAATCAATGTCCAAACGCTCATTGGTGGAAGCATGTTTAAAGGCAAATTTCCTTTGTGCTCCAAGACTCAACGAGGCAATGGAGGATCCTGCAACCATTTCCACTTCATTGTCTTGGTGCCATCCCATGCCCTCTTCGCCTTCATGGTATAAATTAAGTAGACAGGCATTGTATTTTGCCCCTGTTATGGATTCCACCTTTGCTTTAATTTGGAGCAAGTCGGCCGTCCAGCTGAGCCCTGTTTTTATTACCCCAGCATATTTATAAGTAATCCCATCGTCTGCAAACCAAGCCACTTTTCGTTTAGTGACAATCATTTTACCAAACATCAACACTTCATCCTGCTTCCAAGGCATGGAATGAAATAAGGTATTGCATAAATCAGTGGCTTCCTTTTCGGGATAGACAATTCCATGGTAAATCGCAATACCATCTTTAGGTAATAAATTTTCGGGTTCAAAAAGAAAAGACATAGTAACAGTTTATTGTACAAGGATGCCAAATGTGCTCAATAATCCGGGTAATCCATCGGGACTAAACTTTGCTTTTTTTAATTTATTCTGCGTAGGATCTATGCCGTAATGTATTGCATGCCTAAAATCTGCTTTTTCTAAATTGGTCTGCACAAAACGTGCGTCCAAAAAATTAGTATGATTTAAAATAGCCCCTGTTAAATCCGTATCTGTAAAATCTACCCCTTCTGCATGCGCATGTGTTATTTGAATCCCTTTCAATTTTAAGCCAACAAGTACACTATGACTTATATTAGAGTGTAAAAAATTAAAACTTAATAAGGAAGGATTGCATTCATCAAATCGGAGCCCAATCATTTTACAACCTTTGAATTGTACTTGCCTTAAGGAAGTTTGTGCAAGCTTTACATTACTTAAATCGCAGTCTTCAAATTCACAATCAATATATATACTTCCCGCTAAACTATTTGGAGCAAAAACGCAGTGTTTAAAAGTACAGCTGTCATACTCACAAATGCCGAGTGGACTTTTTACAAAGTCCACTCGATCAAATATTTTATCTTCTATTAATTCCATATTTATTTTTGTGCTTTCCTTGGCATCAAGTTAGTTTGTTGTGCCGCATTTAAAGCAAAGGTAGCAACAATAGTAGCAATTTGCTTTAAATCGTCTTGCATTAAATGATCATACACATCCATGTTACTATGATGCGTTCTTGTGCTATATTCAATTGGATCTTGGATAAACTGAAAGCCAGGTAAACCCACTGCATCAAATGCAATATGGTCTGTGCTTCCTGTATTATTTAACGTCACAGTCTTTGCATCTAAATCATGAAAAGGTGCAAACCATGTTTTAAAAATTGCTGCAGCAGCGGTGTTTCCTTGAGCATAAATGCCACGGATTTTTCCAGTACCATTATCTATATTAAAGTAAGTCGAAAATTTTTGATGTGCTGCATTGGGTTGATTATTGGCATCCATGAAAGTATTTTTAACATACCCTCTTGACCCCAATAATCCTTCTTCCTCTGCACTCCACAAACCAATGCGGATGGTTCTTTTTGGTGCTACGCCAATTGCTTTGATGATGCGCATCGCTTCTATCATCACGGCAGATCCAGAAGCATTATCAGTGGCGCCAGTTCCAGATTGCCATGAATCTAAATGTGCACCAATCATCACCACTTCATCTTTTAAAATAGGATCTGTACCTGGAATTTCAGCAATTACATTATATCCTTGTAAATCTTTCGTATGAAATTTAGTTTTTACCTCTACCTCAGTTTTTACAGTTGTACCAGATTTAACCAATCTTAAAATGGTATTGTAATCTTCGACAGACATTGCCATATCTAAAAAATTGGCAGCATCTGTTCCTTTATATGCACCTCCCCCTTGTGCAAAAATAGTACCATCATGATTTCTAACACTAGTAGTTAACATCGCAACCGCACCTTCTTCTAAGGCCATTGCCTTTAATAAATTAAGGACTCTTTGAGGTCCTCTTCTTTGAGCCTGCATTTCGCGCATACGTCTTTGTTGCGCAGTATCTGGCGTTCTAGTGATGGCAGGGGCAACTGCAGCCTCCATCGCAGCCAATGCTTCGTCTGTGTACCTCGCAGCATCTGCTTTAAAACTTTGCTTATAGGTATTGTCTTGATCTAAAATTATGATCTTTCCTTTTAATTGTCCTTTATAAGCTTGTAATGCAATTGAATCTTTTGCATCCACAACAATCACTGTTGCATTTTTTAAACCACCTGTTCCAGCAGTCCAAGCTTTGGGCCATACCAATAGTGGTTTATAATAAGGTGCTGTAATAGCGAAATACATTTTCTCTAAATCCCATCCTTTACCAAATTCACCCCATGGAGCAATCACAGCATTTACTGCACCATTTTTTGTTAACACCTCTTTTGCATAATTTGCTGCTCTTGTATACCCTTCTGAATTGGCTAATCTGTTTCCACTTTTATCGGTTAAATTAAATGCGATATCCATTACTTGTGATTTTTCCAATCCTTCAGTTCTAATTTTTTGAATGGTTGCTGGATCTAATTGAGCTATTGTAGTCATTGGCAATAAAGCCATGAACAAACAACCTTTAACTATTAATTTTTTCATAACGGGTATTTAAATTGATGTTGAACAATCAAATTAAGGAAAAGATGGGAGTTTAAGAAGCCATTTATCCTTTTTTAAGGCACCCTTCTTATTTTTATTTTGAAAGGAGTAAAAAAGTTCGGAATTTAAGGGTCAAATTATCCAAATATGCAAAAGAGACAATTTATAAAAGACATTTTACTTACAGGCATGGCACTGCCATTGGGTTTCAATGGTTTCGCAAAAGCGTTTGCAAATCAATCCCACTTAGCTCCTGAAGCACTTGCAGCGGATAATGCATTCTGGGAGCAGATTAGAAATCAATATCTTTTAAAGCCCGATTATATCAACTTAGAAAATGGCTATTACAATTTTCTACCACAACCTCTATTAAATAAATACATCGAGCATATTAAAGAGATTAACTACCAAGGCTCCTATTATATGCGCACCGTTCAGTGGGAGAATAAACAAAAATCGGTGGTGGCATTAGCCGGCATTGCTGGATGTAGCCCAGAAGAATTAATTATTACCCGCAATACCACTGAATCTTTAGATACGATTATTGGTGGTATACACTGGCAGACGG
>JBFYPO010000120.1:0-6881 GCA_041303215.1 Asinibacterium sp.
CTGCGACAGCGTATTTAAAAGGCTTTTTAAATACAAAGGGAATCCCAAGTGTACAGGCAGATTTGGGTATCGAAGTCACCCTGGCTATTTTTAACAAATCTAGATTAGCTGAATTGTTTGAGTTGATTGAATCCAATCAATATGAGTTGAATGATAATTGTAAGCGTATACTGGCATTAAAAAATAACTATATCCATACCATTGATCAAGTTATTTTATTTTTACAAGGCAAGTTGGACACCATTGCCCACTTAATTTGTGCTAGAAATTTTTTACCCGAAGCAAGCGCCTTTGAGCAATTAGATGATTTACAGTGGGCTTTTGGAGCGATGGGGAAACAGGATAAGGCAAAGCATATTGCCACCATGTATTTAGAAGATCTTGGTAATTTAATTAAAGACACCATCGATCCTCATTTTGGGTTTAGTCGCTATGCGGAAAGTTTAGGTAGATCTGCTAATTCTTTTGATGAGTTGTATGCTGCACTTAACGCAACGCCTACTTATTTAGATACTATCTTATTGTCTATTTTAGAAAAGCATATTGAACAAATACAGCCAAAACTAGTTTGTATTTCTGTGCCTTTTCCAGGTAATTTGTATACTTCCTTAAGATGTGGTCAATGGATTAAGCAGCATCATCCTTCTATTAAAGTTGCTATGGGCGGCGGCTTTGCAAATACGGAGTTACGTTCTTTGTCAGATGCCAGGGTATTTGAATTTTATGACTTTATCACTTTAGATGATGGGGAAGCACCAATTGAAATATTGATCGATCATATTGACGGCAAGAAGGAAGTACATGATTTAAAACGTTGCTTTACTTTATTGAATGGGGTAGTAACTTATATCAATGAATCTATTTTCCCCGATTATAAACAACATCAATTAGGGACACCAGATTATGAAGGACTCTTATTGGATCAATACATTTCTGTTATTGAGTTAGTGAATCCAATGCATAGTTTATGGAGTGATGGAAGATGGAATAAATTGACGATGGCGCATGGCTGTTATTGGGGTAAGTGTACTTTTTGTGATATCTCTCTAGATTATATCAAAACCTACGAACCAGCCACTGCTAGTTTATTAGTGGATAGAATGGAAATTATGATTGCTCAGACAGGTCAAAATGGATTTCATTTTGTAGATGAAGCAGCACCTCCTGCTTTGATGAAAGCATTGGCCATAGAAATTATACGAAGAAAATTGGTGGTGAGTTGGTGGGCCAATGTGCGCTTCGAAAAAAGCTTTACGCAAGATCTTTGTATTCTATTAAAAGCGTCAGGTTGTATTGCTGTTAGTGGCGGTTTAGAAGTGGCTTCGGATAGGTTACTCGAACTCATTCAAAAAGGCATCACTGTAGCTCAGGTGGCAAAAGTGAGTAAACATTTTAATGAGGCAGGTATTATGGTGCATGCTTATTTGATGTATGGTTTTCCAACACAAACAGTGCAAGAAACCGTAGACTCTTTGGAGATGATTCGTCAGTTTTTTGAAACTGGCATTTTAAAATCAGCTTTCTGGCATTTATTTACCATGACTGCGCATAGCCCAGTTGGTTTGGCGCCCGAAAAGTACAAAGTAAAAAAAGTAACTGAGGAAATAGGAACTTTTGCAAATAATGATATTGCACATACGGACCCTACAGGGGCTAACCATGAAATTTTTGGCTATGGCTTAAAAAAGGCTTTGCTAAATTATATGCATGGTGCCTGTTTTGAATATCCATTACAAAAATGGTTTGAATTTAAAATTCCAGCGACCACTATTGCGCCTAATTACATCCAAACTCAAATAGAGGAAGTGGAACTGGGGGCGACCAATTATAAATCAATTTGGGTTGGTTTAGCGCCTACCGTTACAATGGTGCAAAAATCAAAAAAGGGAAGTAAATGGGCCGAAATGAACCTACGTTTTGAAACCAATAAAACGACCGTTTCCATACATGTGGATCCTATAAAAGGGGATTGGTTGTTGCAATTGTTACAAAAAATAAATGTAAAAGGAACAAATGGCATGAGCCTAACGGATATTAAAGCTGATTACGCAGCTTCAGGCTTAGATGGGTTTGATTTATTTTGGGATAATAAACCTGTGAATACTTTACATAAGGTTGGTTTGTTAAGAATCTAAGTTGTAAATAAAAAACAAAGAGATGCATGTAGAATGGGTGAGGGAAATTTGCTTGAGTTTTGACCAGGTCGAAGAGTGTCAGCCTTTTGGTCCTGAGCATCTTGTATATAAAGTAAAAGGAAAAATGTTTTTATTGCTCTCTTTAGAGGAACAACCTTCAAGAATCAATGTTAAAACTGATCCTGATCGATCTGTTGAATTAAGAGAAGCCTACCCCGATAATATCTTGCCTGGTTATCATATGAATAAAAAGCATTGGAACACCCTTGTTTTAAATACAAGGTTAAAACCAAGTTTAGTGCAAGCACTCATTTTAGATTCTTATCATTTAGTTAAGAAATAATACGTTTTATTTTTAATCCTTAGTTTTTCATTGATTGGAATGCTGTTGCAGTAAAACTTGTAAATCCTTTTACAAGTCGTGTAACAAAAAGCTGTATAAAGTGGTCAACTTTGTAGTATCTAACACATTTACAAATGTGATTCCACATATCCAATTATTAAAAAATGAAAAAATATTACACAAAAATTGTTGCAGTATTGATGATATCAATGTTGGCCACATCGCCTATTTTCTCTCAAGAAACAACGCAACAGACTAATCTGAAGCTATTTAATGGCACAAAGGGTTTTAGTACCTGGTCTATCGGTTTGAATGCGGGATCATTGATGCCCATTTCTGCATTTGGCGGAAGGAATGATTTCTCTAAATGGGAAAGTAATCTCGGTTATGGTTTATATATTAAAAAACAATTTTCGCATGTGTTTGGCTTACAAGCTGATTATATAGGTGGAAAATTAAGTGCCAATAATGCCCAATTATGGGCAGGTGCTCCGCCAGTTAGTCCTTTTAAATCCTACACGACGGATATGACTTGGTCGGCAAGTTTAAGTGCTGTTGTTACGCTGGGTAATATTAATTGGTCTCAAATAAATACCACTTTCAAGCCTTACTTGACTTTAGGCATGGGTGCTGTTGGGTATGAGTCGACTTTAATAACCTCCGAGGATCTAATTGTGAAAGGTCATGCTGACGGAGCAGTCACAACTATGTTTATTCCTGTTGGTATTGGTTTTAAAGCAAGGTTAACACATTCGATCAATTTAGATTTTGGATATAAAGTTGGCTTTGTGGATGCAGATGATCTTGATGGATATTATAAAGCACCATTGGTAAATGACCGCTTTTCTTATGGACATATTGGTTTAGAGTTTGCACTAAAAGGAAAGCATAAGCCTCAATTGGCAAGGCATAATGCACCAAGACAATTATCAAAAGAATTGAATGACCGTGTTTTTGAATCGACTCAAGCAATCCAAATTTTAAAATCCAGTATTGGTAATAGAGATGCTGAGATTAAAATGCTTAAAGAGGAACATGAACGTTTAAAAAAAGACAGTGATAATGATGGTGTTGCAGATTATTTTGACAAATGTCCAGCTACTGCAACTGGTGTAAAGGTAGATGGCGCTGGATGTCCTTATGCAACTGCTGTTGTCGAAAGGGTAATTGAAGTGCCTACTAAAAATCAGGTTACAGACCTTGATTATAATGTCATTAAAGAAGCTGCTGAACATTTACAATTTGAAACAAATAGTGCTTTATTAAAACCAGTTTCATTTTCGTATTTACACAGAGTAGTTGATATTCTTTTAAAGAAAAATTTAAGTATAAGATTATCTGGTTATACAGACAATGTTGGTTCAGAAGCAGTCAACTTAAAACTTTCTAAAAACAGGGTCAATACAGTTTTAAATTATTTAGCAAAACAAGGGATCAGTCAAGACCATATTACTGCTGTTGGATATGGAGAGGCAGATCCAATTGCTACCAATACAACTGCAGCAGGTAGAGCAAAAAATAGAAGAGTGGAATTCGCAATTTTTTAGTGACACCCAAGTAATTCATTCTAAATTTTTGATAAATTGCTTACTATAAAATTTAAAACCTATTTTTGAAGCTAATAAACATTATATGGGATTCGCAATCAATAAGAAAGTAGCTGATAAGAAAACCGCATCGAACGCTAAGACGAACGTACAAGCAGGAGGTAGTTCTAAGTTTATCGCAAAAGCCAATACAAAGTCTTCTGGTGCAAGTAAAAAACCTATTAAAACAGGTGGTTCTAGAGGTAGTTGATCCAGTCAAATAGCTGATTTTGAACTTTTTATAAGGAAGGCATTGAATGTCCTTCCTTTTTTTATGCCTTTTTTGAAGAAAGGTTGCCTATTTCGGACAAAATCAAAGGATTAATACATGACGAAAATCATATATTAATTAATATTTATATAATTAATACTTTTATATATTTATAAGCTTAAAAAATTTAACAAAATTGCTCTTAATGGGCAAATTTTAGCTTAAATTCACAATTCATTAACAAAGTTTGGTGTCATTACTAGGCTTTGTATTCTAAAAATTTAATCACATGAAGAAAAATTTGTACCTGATGCTGGCTATGTTCTTTTCTTTGAACATTGCACTAGCTCAAACTACAACTGTAAACGGAAAGATTAAGGATGCCAAAGGTGCTCCGGTAGAAGCCGCTACAGTAAGAGAAAAAGGCACAAGCAATGCTGCTAAAGCAGATGCGAATGGCGCTTTCTCTATCACAGTTAAACAAAATGCTGTATTGCAGATTTCTGCAACTGGTTTTGCTAACTTAGAAGTATCTGCTGCAAATGCGAGCAGCATTACCCTTAAAGAAACAGTAGACAATTTAACAGAAGTTATTGTTACTGCCTTGGGTGTTAAAAGAGAGAAAAAAGCCCTTGGATATGCTGTGCAAGAGGTGAAAGGAGAAAACTTAACAATTGCAAAAGCGACTGACGTAAGTACTGCATTAGCAGGAAAGGTTGCGGGTGTGCAATTGGTTGGTTCTCCAAGTTCTGCTTTTGACAATGGTAGTATCTTAATCCGTGGTGTTACTGGTTTAGGACCACAGGAGCCAATTTTTGTTGTTGATGGAACAATCACAAACCAATCAGCTGTTTTAATGGATAACGTTGAAAACTTATCTGTGTTAAAAGGACCAGCTGCGACTGCATTGTACGGTCAACGTGCTGCAAACGGTGCGGTTGTAATCACAACAAAAAAAGGTACACGTAAAAAGTATAGCGGTGTTGAATTAAACTTAGGTGCAACATTTGAAAATATTGCCTTATTACCTCCTTACCAAAATGAGTATGCGGGTGGTTATTCTTCCTCTTATACAAATAAAAACTCTTTGGGTGCAGGTTATTTAGATGACCAAGGATATTACATCTTCAATTATGATGCTGCTGCACATCCTGCATCTTGGGCTGCGTTCCAAGGTCAAAGAATGTTAGAGTATGGTGCGGATGAAAGCTGGGGACCAAAAATTGATGGTTCTCAATACCGTGCTTATTGGAGCTGGTACCCTGGAGCTGACTTTGGTAAATTAACACCAATGGTTGCTCAACCAAATAACGTGAAGAACTTCTTCCAAACAGGTTTGAACTTAAACAACTCTGTTGCATTCACTTCTGGTGGAGAAGCGCATAACTTCAGATTGACTTATGGTAACCAACAAAGAACTTTGGTGGTTCCTAACGCAAATAGAGACCAACACCAATTAGGTGTGAATGGTTCTTTTGATGTAGGTAAAAAATTAACGGTATCAACAGATATCACTTATACTACTTCTTATACAAAAGGTGCGCCAACTGAAGGGTATGATTTAACTGGTTTAAACGTAACTCAAAACTTCAACCAATGGTATCAAAGACAATTGGATATGGAGCGTATGAAACAATATCGTGAAGCAGACGGAAGTTTAAATTCTTGGAACATTGGTGACCCTAATGCAACAGGTGATTTTTCAACTTATGGTATACCTCAATATTGGGATAACCCTTATTTTGTAGTTGCTGAAAACTTCACAACACAAAAGAACAACAGAATTGTTGGTAATGTAGGTTTAAACTATAAAATTAATAGTCATTTAAGCATTCAATCAAATGCAAGAATGAACTCTTATACCAATGAGAATGATGCAAGAATGGCAACTGGTTCATTGACATTGCCTTATTATAAGCAATTGCAAAACCAATACAAAGAGATGAACTATGAAACCAATATCGTTTACAAAAACAAATTTGGTGATTTCTCTGTAGATGGATTAGCAGGAGGTAACATCAGAAGAAACAGCTACAGTCAAATGTCTTTAGCTACTGAAGGTGGATTAAGTTCTCCAAACTATTTTGATATTGCAGCTTCAGTTTCTCGTCCTTCTTATTCAAGAAGTTATGAAAAGAAGATTGTAAACTCTGTTTACGGTAAAGCTTCTTTTGGCTTTAGAGATTTCTTATATGTAGATGGAACAATCCGTAACGACTGGTCTTCTGCATTACCTGAAGCAAACAATTCTTATTTGTATCCATCTGTGAGTTCAAGTTTTATCTTCACAGAATTATGGAAGACAAACTGGTTGAGCTATGGTAAATTACGTGCATCTTATGCAAGCGTGGGTTCTGATTTAGGAGCGCACTCTTTAGATTTAGCAATCAATAACGGTTCTTTCTACGGAAGTAATTCTTCTGTTACAATCGGAAACCAATTTAAAGGTGGCGGTATTCGTCCAGCTTTAACAAAGGCATACGAGGTTGGTTTAGAATTGAAATTGTTTAAGAAAATTGGATTTGATGTAACTGTTTACCAAAACAACAACACAGATCAAATTTTGGGTGTGGATGTTTCTTCAGCTAGTGGTTTCTCAACTGCTC
>JBFYPO010000121.1:0-13549 GCA_041303215.1 Asinibacterium sp.
GGCAATGCGCATTTACATACTTTGTCTGCCAAGCAACAAATTGCTTTTGATGCTATGGAAGCACAAATGAAAACACATGCTGTTAATTTATTACATGGTATTACAGGGAGTGGAAAAACCCAGATTTATGCTGCATTGATTGAGCAAGTGATTCAGTCGAATCAACAAGCTTTATATATGCTGCCCGAAATTGCATTGACTGCTCAAATGATTAGAAGATTGAAGCAATATTTTGGAGGCAAGATTGCTATCTACCATTCTAAATTTAATCCAAACGAAAGAGTAGAAATTTGGAATAAAGTAAAGTCTGGGGAAATTAAGATTGTACTAGGCGCTAGGTCCGCTTTATTCTTACCCTACAAGGATTTATCCTTGATCATTATTGATGAAGAACATGACGCTTCCTACAAACAACAAGATCCCGCACCAAGGTATCAAGCAAGAGATACTGCCATATATTATGCCAATCAAATTGGCGCAAAAGTGATTCTGGGCTCTGCCACCCCTTCCATTGAAAGTTATTACAACGCCATGCAACATAAATATGGCTATCACTTTTTAAATGAAAGATTTAGCGAAGGTAGTTTGCCCACCATGCAGGTTATAGATACTAAAAAACAAACCGACCAGGCTGGCATATTAACACCATTGCTACTGGATGCCATTGAAGCCACCGTAGCCAAAGAAAAGCAAGTGATCTTGTTTCAAAATAAAAGAGGGTATGCCCCCTATATTATCTGTGAGACCTGCGGATGGATTCCCCATTGCAAACAATGTGATGTAAGTCTGACTTTACACAAAGCCAAACACTTACTCTCCTGCCATTATTGTGGTGCTGCCTATCCTGTGGTACACACTTGTGAAGCTTGTGGTAAACAAAGTTTCAAACAAAAAAGTTTCGGCACAGAACAAATAGAAGAAAAATTAGCTAAAGCACTTCCACATATCAGAATCGCTCGGATGGATTTAGACAATGTTAAAGGAAAAAATGAACACGATCAATTGATACAACAATTTGAACAAAGACAAATTGATGTACTAGTGGGTACACAAATGGTGGTCAAAGGCCTAGACTTTGAAAATGTAGACTTGGTAGGCATTGTAGATGCAGATAGTCTATTGAATTTTAATCAATACAGGGTCAACGAAAGGGCTTTTCAAATGATGGAACAAGTAAGTGGTAGAGCTGGAAGAAGAAATGATCAAGGCAGGGTCATTGTACAATTAAGTCAAACCAATCATCCGGTGATTGAATTTGTAAAAGCGCATGATTACCTTTCCTTTTATCAATTTGAATTAAACAATAGAAAGCATTTTGCGTATCCACCATTCAGCAGATTAATGAGTATTTTATTTAAACATAAAGAAAATCATATTGCAGAAGAAGCAGCTAACCATTTTTTAAAATCATTAGACCCTTCTATTCAAAAGACAGTAATGGGTCCTGCACAACCCATCATCAATAGAATTAGGAATAAATATATCTGGGAGCTTTGTGTAAAAATTAGCAAACAACCACAACAATTACAAATTGCAAAGCAACAATTATTGCATTTTATCCATTTAATTGCTGTGCATCCAAGGTATAAATCTGTACAGATAATTATAGATATTGATCCTAACTAAAAGCTTTAGTTACTACTATAACTAACAAATGGTATAGGAATAAATATAAAAGAAAGGAAACGAAGATTAATACTTGATCGTTAAATCCACACGTCTATTTTGTGCTCTACCTTGCTTAGTAGCATTATCCGCAATAGGTTGGGTATCGGCTAAACCAACTAAAATAGTTCTGCTAATTGCAAGTCCTTTTTTAACTAAATAAGCTTGTACTTTTTTTGCTCTTAACAAAGATAAAGCATCATTTATTTTACGTTTTCCTGTATTGTCTGTATGTCCAGTAATGGTTAAACTTGTTTGAGGATATTGTGTCATCATAGTAACAACCACATCTAAACCAGTTAATGATTTTGTAGCAATGGTCGCTTGACCTACTTCAAATTTCAATGCAGCAGCGATGGTTGATAAAGAAGGCTGAAGGTCTTCACATCCATTGTTTTCAGCAATACCTGCAATGGTTGGACATGCATCTACTTCATCATTCACCCCATCTTTATCGGTATCTGGAATAGAACAACCTTGATAACGTGTCAAGCCAGCTACAGTAGGGCATTGGTCTTGATCATCTGGGATACCGTCTTTATCTGTATCTGGCACAGGGCAACCTCTGTATTTTATAGTACCTTCTGCATTAGGGCATTTATCATTTTCGTCATTGATGCCATCTCCATCTTCATCAGGTACAGGACAACCTTTGTATTTTAATAATCCAGAACGTTCTGGACATGCATCTTCATCATTAGCCACGCCGTCATCGTCTTGGTCGGCTTGCACTGGTGTAGTTGGAAGTGCAATGGCTTTCTTTTCTTTTAATTTTAATGGGAAAGAATAACTCACCCCGTAATTCATATGCATTTTAGTAAGCTTGGAAGCTTCTGCATTATAGGTGCCAAATAAATTCAAAAAGGAACCTTGTTTAGCTTTAAACTGAAATCCAAGACCCATTGGCGCGTAAGCTAAAAAGTTGGAAGCTTGTTTAGCAACACCTATGCCTAAAATGCCATAAGGCACTAATGCTTTGTCGTCCGTTGCTAACTTTAAATGGACACGTGCATCCAATGCTGCATACAAACTTGTAGCAGTCGCTTTAGGTTGCTTAGAAGAAACGTAATAAGGATATTTGAGCGAACTCATGTCTACATTCACTACTGCATCCAATTTAGGTGCAAGGCCTTTCAACAATTGAAGGCCCAAGGCAGGGGCGGAAACAGTTAACCCCTCCGTAAGAGGGGTTTTCTTAAAATTCAGTATGGATGCTTTCAAAGCAATCGAAGCTGGTTTATTTTTATTTACTTTTTGATCTTGTGCTTGACTTGTTAAAGCAGCAAATAAAATTAAGCTGAGCCCAATTACTTTTTTAGACATAAATTTAAATTAGTTCAATGGGAAATTATAGCTAATACCATAGTTATAAGAAGGTACAAATGACTTAGACATCTTAGTAGCATAAGCAGCTGTAAGATTTAAAGTAGCAGCTTTAGAAGTTTTGATTTGTAAACCTAGACCCAATGGAGCATAAGCACCAAACTTACTCAAATTGAAACTTCTTACACCTAAACCAAATGAAACGTAAGGATTCACTGTATGATCTGCTTTAAACATTCTTACATTCATGCCTGATTCAGCAGATGCATAAAAATATTCAGTATATCCTTTGAATGCATTGATGGTAATTCCAGGCATTGTTGAAATAGATAAATCAATATTAGAGAAGATATCTACTTGGTCAGAATAAGAACGAATCATACCTAAACCAAGCGCTCTTTTTGTATCTGGTAATTGCGCCCATTTTTTATCACTTAAAACCTGGCCAATAGATGTTTTGTTTACTAGAGCAGGAGTTCTATAATCTAAAGCAGTATACCTTACAGACAATAAAGTTTTTTTCTGACCGCCAGTGCTATTTTGAGCTTGAGCAGCAATGAATAAACCCATAGCGATAAGAGAAAATAATAATTTCTTCATATAAATTGTTTGTTAAATGTCTCACAAAATTAGGCCTTAATGCCGAATTATTGAAATTTTTTATACCCCCAATTACTCGTCCAATTTTGGGTTGGATTTTGAGTACCCAATCGCATCTACCCTCACTTTAACTAACCCTTTTGACTTGAAAACCAATTGTTTAGCAGCAGATTGACTTAAATCGATGACCCTTCCCTTCTTTAACATATTTGGGTGCATCCGGTCATTGATCCTTACAAGTACCGTTTTGCCGTTGCGCATATTGGTCACCCTAACAATGGTATTTAACTTGTATAGATTACAAGCAGCAGTGTATTTATTATTATAAAAACGCTCTCCTGTCGAAGTCAATGTTCCATTTAAATGGCTTCCATAAAAACTTGAAATACCTTCAATATGATTGATTTCGATTTTAATAAGATTGGTGTCAATCCTATTTTTATACCTCTTGATATTAACACTGTCCAGGTAGTTTTCTGTGGTGAGGGTATTTGTATACACTTGTTGAGCAGACAACAAGTGACTGTTCAGTAACAAACATGTACTCCACAATGCGAAATACTGGACAAGGCTATTGATTGATTTTTGTTGCATCTCCCTAAATTGGCATCACTGATACTACGCTATCCAAATTCAATGGACCGTAAATATGCGGGAACAATTCATTTAAATCTTCCGCTAATTCAAATAATACCGGTCTTTGTACTTTTGCTTTTTCAATTTTAAGTTTCACCAATCCTGTTTGTCCTTGGTAAAATCTTTCCAATACTCCTTCTACCTGTCTTTCGATTGAACAATGAATAAATCCATCTTTTTCAAAATCTTGTGGTATGTAACTTTGATTAGCTTGTGCAGCCTCCCAAGCTTTACTTGTTGTCACATGATATATAAATTCGCTTTCCATTTTTTTTACGTTTAATTATTTAATAATCCTGGGTATACGCTGATCAATGAGCATTAAATCTGCTAATACGATCGCCGTTACCGCTTCTAATACCACAGGCACCCTTAATGCGATGCATAAATCATGCCTGCCTTTTACTGAAAAATCTTCCAATGCATTGGTTTCCCAATTCAATGTATGTTGTGTTTTTGGTGTCGAAGAAGTTGGTTTTACGGCAATTCTAAATACTAGATCGTTCCCATTTGTATACCCTCCTACTACGCCACCTGCGTGATTTGTTTTTGTTTTACCCGAAGCATCCAAAATTGCATCGTTATGTTCCACGCCATGCATACTTGCTGCAGCAAAGCCAGTACCAAACTCAATACCTCGAATGGCTGGAATTGCAAAAACAGCATGACTTATTAAAGATTCTACCGAATTAAAGAAATGTTCTCCTAAGCCTATTGGCAAGCCTTTTACGACGCATTCAACAATACCACCAACACTATCTTTTTGATCGATTGCGTTTTGTAATCCTTTTTCTAAATCTGTTTCACCTCCTATACTTAGTATCGTAGACTTGACTTCAATCCCCTTTAATAATTTTTTAGCAATGACCCCTGCACCAACTAAAGCAGCAGTGAGTCTGCCACTAAAATGTCCTCCGCCTCTATAATCTTCGAAGCCCCCAAATTTTTGATTTGCTGTAAAATCAGCATGACCTGGTCTTGGCACAGCTCTTTGCTTTTCATAATCGCCACTCCTTGTATTGTTGTTTTCAAACAAGATCATCAATGGTGCACCAGTACTTTTGTCATTGAATACGCCTGTTTTAAAAAAAGGAATATCCTCTTCTTGTCTTGGCGTGGTGCCTTTTTGCTTTCCCCCTTTCCTTCGTTCCATGTCTTCTAGAAAATCAGAGGCTTGCAGAGGTAATCCAGCTGGACATCCATCCACTATAACACCAACGCATTCACCATGCGATTCGCCAAAAATTTGAACTTTAAATAAGGTACCAAAACTATTCATGAATGTTCTATTATAGTGTATACAAGTTAAGGAATTTAAAATAAATCCACTTTTGCTCCTAAATGTTGAAGATGCGCATAGAAGTCGGTATAGGATTTGTTGATCGCTTCCGCATCCGTTATAGTAATCGGTCCATTGGCCACTAATGCAGCAACGCCACAAGCCATAGCAATGCGGTGATCATGTTGTGAAAAAACCTCTGCACCATGAATACCTTTGCCTCCATGTACCAACATCGTGTCGTCCTCTAAATCAATTTGAATACCCAATTTGGCGAATTCTGTTTGCAAAGTAATGCCTCTATCACTTTCCTTATGGGCTAATCGACGCACGCCATGAATGGTGGAAATGCCATTTCCAACCGCAGCCAATGCAACCAAAGGAGGAAATAAATCAGGACAATCTGTTGCATCAAATTCAAATGCATTTAAAAGAACTTGCTTATCCGTATCTTCTTTTGAAGGACCAATCATAATTGCATCTGCAGTGATTTCGATGGAAGCACCTGCGTCTTTCAATGCCTGCATCACCGCTTTATCTGCTTGTGTGGAATCCATTTGTAATCCTTTAACAGTAATTGGTCCCGCAATTGCACCAGCTACTAATAAAAAAGCGGCCCCACTCCAGTCCCCTTCAACCGTATAGGTGATAGGGTCTACTTGTTTTGTTGGTGCTAAAAATTCGAATCGCTCATAATGATGATGTTGCACTTCCCAACCAAATGCATTCAAAACTGATAAAGTTAAATCGATATAAGGTTTACTTTTTAAATCCTTAACATGGATGACTGCCTTATGCTCATGGGCATTTGTTGATGCATAAGCCATTAATAAACCTGTCAAAAACTGAGAACTCAATGAACCATCTACGGTAATGGTTGTAGGCTGTAGTGGTCCCTTAATTTGAATAGGCAAAAACCCGGCATTGGATTGAATGGCAATCCCTAAACTTGGAAATATTTCATCAAAAAAATGCATTGGTCTTTTTACCAAACTTCCTTCCCCTTGTATCGTAATCCTATGGTCACTTAATGCAGCAATAGGTGCAAACATCCTAATGCCTAACCCGCTCTCTCCACAATTCATATTGGGCCCAATTGGATGTACGCCTTTTGAGTGAACAATAAGCGCATTAGCTTCTTTGTTGATAGTCGCACCTAATTTTTGAATGACATCCATTGCCGCCAAGTCATCATTCGAGTGGCCAGGATTCACAATGCTTGTTGTACCCTGATGCAATAAAGCTGCCGCACAAGCCCGCTGCATACTGCTCTTGCTTGCTGGTGCAACTTGCACCCCACTGATTCTATTTGGATACACTGTCGCTTTCATCTTACGAATACAGTTGGATCAGTTTTTGTAATGTTTTCATAGGAATGGTTTCATACACCCCTTTTCCAATTTTGTGCAACAACACATATTGCATCCCTGCGTTGGCTTTCTTTTTATCTTTTTGCATGATGGCTATCGCTGCTGGCACATCAAAATGCATTGCAGTCGGCAAACCATATTTTTTTAGTGTTTCTACTAATAACCCTGTGCCCGTAAAACCTTGTAATACTTGTGAAATTTTAGCTGCATACACCATACCCACACTAATCGCATGCCCGTGCAATAAAGCATGTTCATTTTCTATAGCATGTCCTAATGTATGTCCAAAGTTTAACAACTTTCGGTCTCCTTTTTCGAACTCGTCTTTTTGAACCACTTTCACTTTGATCTCCACATTTTTTTGAATCAATGCAGCTAATGCTTTTTTATTTTTTTGATAGAAGGCTAAATTATTTTCATTTAATTCCTTCATCATTTTTGCATCTTTGATGGCAGCGTGCTTAATGATTTCTGCAAACCCATTTTCCCATTGGTAACTAGGTAAAGTAGCTAAGAAACTATGATCGTGTACAATAAAATTAGGTTGACGTATCAAGCCTACCATGTTTTTATAGACACCCACATCAATGCCGTTTTTACCTCCAATAGAAGCATCCACCATGGCTAAAATAGTAGTAGGTACAAAACCAAATGCAACGCCACGCATAAATACGCCCGCTACATACCCTACCATATCCGTCACCACGCCACCGCCTACGCCAATCAATACAGATTGTCTGTTGGCACCAAAATTCAATAAAGCCTCAATGATAAAATCTACCGTAGCTTGTTGCTTATGCACTTCTCCTGCAGGAACTACAATGGTGGGTTTTCCCTTAAATTGTTTTTGATGCAGGGCATACACATTTTCATCTGTGATATAAATCGCATTTGCTTTATCCACCATTTTTGCAATGGCTGCAAATTTGCCGTCTAACACAAATTCTACAGTACTATTTGAAAATTTAACTTTCCAGTTTTTCATTGAAATACTTTTAAAATAACTAAAATTGCTAGGCGTATCCTGGCAATTTTAGTTATTCATAATTTTATTTTGTTGTTGGATACTTTCCATATGTACCGCATCCATATACTTAGTAATAAAGTCTTCACTCAATCCCATCTTATTGCCTTTTGCCACCGCTCTTTCTAAAATTTCGTTCCAACGATTGGTTTGCAAGATGGTGATATCATTGTTCTTTTTATATTCCCCGATTTTTTTAGCCACATTCATACGCGTAGACAAAACCTGCAACAATTCGTCATCTAACTGATTGATCTGTTGACGCAGTTTCTCCAAAGCCATGTGAAATTCTTCAGAAGCTACGTTTTCTTTTCTCCAACGGATTGCTTCTAACATTTCTTTTAATACTTCTGGCGTGATTTGTTGTTTCGCATCACTCCATGCATTGTCAGGATCAATATGGGATTCAATAATTAAACCATCGAAATCAAGGTCAATCGCTTGTTGTGCTACTTCTTGTAAAATATCACGACGACCACAAATATGAGATGGATCATTGATCATTGGCACGTTAGGAAAACGACGCTTCATCTCGATCGCTAAATGCCACATGGGTGCGTTACGGTACTCCGTATTGCCATATGAACTAAAACCTCGGTGGATTAAACCAATTTCCTCGATACCAGCTTTTGCAATACGTTCCATACCACCCACCCATAATTCTAAATCAGGGTTCAAAGGATTTTTAATTAACACAGGTACTTTAACACCTCTCAAGGCATCTGCAATCTCTTGAACACTAAATGGATTCACAGTAGTCCTAGCACCTATCCATAATACATCTACACCAAAATGCAATGCATCTTCTACTTGTTTAGCAGTAGCAACTTCAACAGCAATAGGCAATCCAGTTTCTTTTTTTGCTTGTTGTAACCAAGGCAAACCTTTTGTACCAATTCCTTCGAAGCTTCCTGGTCTAGTTCTTGGCTTCCAGATACCAGCACGCATCATGTCAACTCTGCCTGTCGCAGCCAATCGCTTGGCGGTTTCCATTACTTGCTCTTCTGTTTCTGCACTACAAGGACCAGCAATAATCAATGGTGCTTTTTTTAATACACTTTCCATGTTAACCAATTTAGTATTTGAGATGTTGTTTTTTTACCTTTGTTTTATCTTCCTTCGCTTGAACCTCTTTGGCCACCGCTATCTGCATCATTCATGCGAATACGACGTCCTTTATAGTTTTTACCATCCAATGCTGTAATCATTTTTTTAGCAGAACCTGCTTCAATTTCAATCCAGCTATTCATATCTCTCATATCAATTCTACCTAAGACATCCTTCTTTAAATCACTCATGTCTAAGATAAACTGCAAGAAACTTGCTTTGTAAAAACCGTCCTTAGTACCTAAGTTTACAAACAAACGCTTTGCGCCAGCTGCCCCTCTAGATTGTGCACGACCACCGCGATCTCCACGATCACCACCAGCAAATTCCTGACGGCCTCTGTCACGATTACGATCTTGTTGTTGCATAGGCTCTCTTCGACCATTCTTTTCTGCAGCTCTTAAATTTAAGTCAGGTGCATTCTCATAATAACTTAAGAAACGGTTGAATTCTAAAGAAGCTACTCTTTTCAAAATCTCTTCTTTCGTCACATCTGCAAATTTCTCAGCCAACATAGGAACATAAGTCTCATAATCACCATGGCTCACATCTGTAGACATCAATTTATCCATTACATGGAAAAATTGTTTTCTACAAACATCTTTACCACTTGGGATATCTAATTTATGGAAAGTACTCTTGTTGATATTTTCAATCTGACGTAATCTGTAGGTTTCTCTTGCATGAACAATTGAAATACAAACACCTTGACTACCCGCACGACCAGTACGACCACTACGGTGGGTGTATACCTCTACATCATCTGGCAATTCAAAATTGATTACGTGTGTGATTCCTTTTACATCGATACCACGAGCAGCGACGTCAGTTGCAATCAACAATTGTAAAGTCTTATCTCTAAATTGTCCCATCACTCTATCACGTTGTTGTTGCGTTAAATCACCATGGATCGCATCGATATCATACCCTTCTCTTGTTAAACGAGCAGCCACATCTTGCGCATCTGCTTTAGTTCTTGTGAAGATGATACCATAGATACCTGGGTTAAAGTCAATGATTCTTTTTAATGTCTCATAACGATATTGAGCAGAAGTCACATAATATTGATGGTCAATGCTCTTATTGGTAGCATTGACTTTACCAATGGTTACTTCCACCGGCTCTTTCATATAACGCTTACTAACTTTTCTGATTTCAGTAGGCATGGTTGCACTAAACAACCAGATACTTTCTCTATTTGGGGTATTCTTTAAGATAAATTCAATGTCTTCTTGGAAGCCCATATTCAACATCTCATCTGCCTCATCTAATACCACGTATTCAATTTGCTCTAAATTGATTGCTTTTCTTTCGATCAAGTCAATCAAACGGCCTGGCGTAGCCACAATAATTTGAACCCCTCTTTTAAGGTCTCTTATTTGCATACTAATAGATGTACCACCATACACAGCCAAAACTTGTAAACCTGATACATGCTTTTTAAATAAATTCAATTCATTTACAATTTGCATACACAACTCCCTTGTTGGACAAACAACTAATGCTTGAGGATATTTATTTGATGTGTTGATCAATTGCAACAAGGGCAAGCCAAACGCAGCAGTTTTACCTGTACCTGTTTGCGCCAATCCAATAAAATCCTTTGTTCCACTAATCAATACAGGAATCGCACGTTCTTGAATTTCTGTTGCATGTGTATATCCTAATTCTGTAACTGATTTTACCAATTGTTCATTGATTCCGATTTCAGCAAAAGTCATTTTAGTTTTTACTGCTTCAATCAATTCATTCGTTGTATTCATCTCTTCTGTTTTCTTCATTTTTAATTTTTTAAATTGCTTTTAATAAGAATTTTATTTTAAAATTCTTTTAATACCATTCGCATTTTCAATCAACTCCGACAAGTAGTCAAAATTTTCTTTTTCAAGGCATGACTTAAACTTTCTCAATTGACTGATATGCTCATTTAGCACATCCAACACATTTTCCTTATTCTGCATAAAGATGGGAACCCACATTGCCGCATTGGACTTTGCCAAACGCACTGTGCTTTCAAAACCACCACTCGCTAATTCAAAAATAGCATCGGACTCTTTCTCCTTCTCTAACACGGTATTCGCCAATGCAAAAGAAGTGATATGCGATATATGGCTTACATAAGCCACATGGATGTCGTGCTTCAATGCATCCATGTATAATATATGCATCCCTAATTGCTCATACACTTGCTGTACTAAATTCAAAGCATCTTCGTCAATTTGTTCTTTATTACAAATGACCGTTGCTTTTTCTTTAAACGCATCTTGCAGAGCCGCTTCTGGACCACTAAACTCAGTTCCCCACATGGGGTGGGTAGGAACGAACCTTCCTTTATTGGAATGCGCGTTCGCGATTTGTACAATACTTTCCTTAGTAGACCCTACATCAAATACAACCTGCTTGTCCATTCGATCTAAAATAGTCGGCAATAATTTTTCAGCAATATTCACAGGCGTGGCGATCACAATGATATCTGATGCATCAATGGCTTGTTCCAAAGTCAGGATTTCATCTACGATACCTAATTGCAATGCTTGTGCTTGGTGCAAAGGATTATTGTCTACTCCAATCACATGATCCACAAAGCCTTTTTGCTTTAAGGTCATGGCCATAGAGCCACCAATTAATCCAATACCAATCACTGTTAAACGCATGCTTCAATTCTTTTAATTGCTTCACTAAATTTTTCTAAAGACCCACACAAACTCACACGGATATAGTGGTTGCCAGCGGAGCCAAATATGCCCCCTGGTGTGATAAATACATTGGCTTCGTAAAGCACTTTATCACTCAACGCATAACCGTCCTTGAATGTGGCTGGAATTTTTGCCCAAACAAACATTCCAACTTGTTGTTTTGAATAAGCACATTTTAAAACATCTAATAATTCGAATACTTTTTCGCGACGTGCTGTATAAATTTTATTCACGGATTCATACCAACTTTCATCTAGACTCAACGCTTTTGCAGCGGCTAGCTGGACGGGTAAAAACATACCACTGTCCATATTGGATTTAAACCTAAGTATTTCATTGATTCTGTCTTCGGCAGCAATTAACATGCCGACTCTCCACCCTGCCATGTTTTGGCTTTTACTCAGAGAGTTCAATTCGATCACCACCTCTTTTGCGCCTTCTATTGACAATAAACTTTCAGGTTGATTGTTTAAGATAAATGCATAAGGATTGTCATGACAAATCAATATTTGATGCTTCTTCCCAAAGGCAACCAATTGCTCAAAAAGCGCTTTGGTTGGACTTTGTCCTGTTGGCATATGTGGATAGTTCACCCACATCAACTTGACCTTTGATAAATCTGATTTTTCTAAATTTTCAAAGTCAGGCGCCCAACTGTTTTCGGCAGTTAGCTCATAATAAAGCGGAGTGCCACCCGCTAGTTTAACTGCACTTGTATAAGTAGGATAACCAGGATTAGGGATTAACACCTGATCTCCTTCATTTAAATAGGTCATGCAGATGTGCATGATACCTTCTTTACTTCCTAATAGGGGTAATATTTCGGTAGCAGGATTGATGCCTTCTACTTTGAAATATTTTTGATACCAATCGGCGATGGCTTGTCTTAACACAGGCGCACCTTTATAAGATTGATAAGCATGTTGGTTGTCTTTGCTTGCTTCTTCTTGCAAAGTCTTGATTACATCGGGATGCGGTGGTAAATCTGGACTACCAATACCTAAATTGATAATTTGCTTGCCCGCTTTATTGAGCTCCTCAATTTCGCGCAATTTGGATGAAAAATAATATTCACCAATCCCATCTAATCTTTTTGCTACCGTCCAATTCATGTTTATCCTTTTACAACTTTTCCTTTTTTATACACCCCAAATACTTTGAAACTATTGGTCATTGATTTTAATTCCACCAATAATTTGTCCAATTGTTTTTGATGCTCAAATTCGATATCTGCATAAAAACCATATTTAAAAGTACTACCCGGAATAGGCATACTTTGTAACTTACTTAGGTTCGCCCCACCCTGTGCAATTTTTGCCAATACTTTGGACAAGATGCCTTTAGAGTGGTCTGTTTGAAAATAGATAGATGCTTTGTCTGCATCAGCTACCACCGTTTTTTGTTTAACTGGCACCATGATTAAAAAACGAGTGATGTTGTTTTTTAAAGTATGGATGTCAGGCGTAATAATATCCAAATCATACAACTGTGCAGCAAACTTGCTAGCAATGGCTGCAATATGCTTGCTTTTGTGTTGATAGACCTGTTTTGCACTCAGCGCTGTATCTTCAGATTCCACCAATTTCCAATGTTGTGTCTCTAAGTAATCCAAACATTGAAGGATGGCCATTGGATGGCTATGCACTTCTTTGATGTCTTCCAATTTTACCCCTTTATTCACCATCAAATTTTGACTGATCGACAAATACACTTCTCCGATCACTTGCAATTTGCTTTTTTGCAACAAATTGTAATTTGGCAGGATACTACCAGCGATAGAATTCTCAATCGCCATCACGGCACCGTCGGATTGCTTCGCATCTTCCCCAATTCGAACCACGTCTCTAAA
>JBFYPO010000122.1:0-7820 GCA_041303215.1 Asinibacterium sp.
GTGGTCATCAGACCTAAGTACACATCGTTTGGGGTAAAATTGGGATAGGTCTTTTTGTTTTCTTTAAAGAGTAAGAAAGCTTTTCTAAAATCGAGTGCCGCCTCAAAATTCTTATTAAATCGGATTGCTATTAGGGATTTGTGCAAGTGGCCTAATGCAACACTGTATAAGTGAAAGGGGGACTGCTTAGGGCCTTCTTCCAATAGTTTGATCCTTTGTTCAAAGGCGGGGTAAAAACGGTTGTATTCGGCTTTATTTTCGTTTAGGAACAGTTGGTAAAAATCGGCATAGCTTTCAAGAAGGGGATAGATGAGGTTATTGCTATTGGCCTTCTTATCCTGTTGAATCATCCCCTTTGCCTCGGGGATTCTTAAACTGGTAATAGATTCATAGATCTTTTGGGTCCTAGGGGTCCAGCTATACAGGTATTGTCCAAAGGAAGTACTCGTAAGGAGCAAGGCCAAAGCAAGTACAAAACATTTTCTCATGGTGTAAAATTAAGAAAGGGTAGCCGATTGACTACCCTTTCTGGTATTATTTTAAACTTAAATTGAATTAAGCTTCTTTTCCTGCTAATTCACCTTCTACTAAGATTCTACCGCAGTTTTCACAAACGATGATTTTCTTGTGTAAACGGATCTCACTTTGACGTTGAGGAGGGATAGCGTTAAAACATCCACCACAAGCATCACGCTCTACAGTCACCACGGCTAAACCGTTGCGGTAAGAGTTTCTGATACGGTCATAGCTGTATAATAAACGCTCGTCAATATGTGCTCTTGCTTCTTCGCTTTTTGTTCTCAATTCTTTCTCTTCAATTTCAGTATCAGCGATGATCTTTTCTAATTCACCTTTCTTGTGTGTTAAAACACCATCCTTTACAGCAATGGTCTTTTTAGCAGCATCCAATACCTTGATCTTCTCTGCTAATTCTTCGTTTGCGTCACGGATATGTTTTTCTGAAAGCTTGATTTCCAAGCCTTGCATTTCTAATTCTTTGTTGATCGCTTCGAACTCACGGTTGTTCTTTACGTTCTCGCTTTGCTTCTCGTATTTAGCGATTAATTCTTCGCTTTCTTTGATTGCTGCTTTCTTACTTTCGATGAATTCGGTGATACCGTTAATTTCCTCTTCGATTCTAGTTTGTCTGTTCACCAATCCTGTAACTTCATCTTCTAGGTCCTTCACTTCCATCGGTAACTCACCACGCAAGATTTCGATCTGGTCGATGCTGCTATCTACGGTTTGAAGCTTGTAAAGATTTACTAATTTTTCTTCTACTGAAAAGTCTTTGACTGATGCCATATGAATGTTTTATTTTAAGTAGCTTATAGGTTGTGTTTTCACCTCAGATTCGAGGACGGCAAAGGTAAGGAATTTACGCTTTAAATAGTCAACAATTAGTGCAGGAACAAATTGTTCGCTTTCACCATGTCCTATATCGAGCAAAAGGAACTTGCCATCCGCTTCAAAGAAGTCATGGTATTTTAGGTCGCTGGTGATAAAACAATCAATATTTTGACCTTGAATTTGATCTAATAAAAAACTTCCACTACCACCACATAAAGCTATGGTATTCAGTTTTTTATTAATTAATTTTGTGTACTTAATGACCTCTAAATGCAACTTCTCTTTTACCCACTTTATAAAGGCTTCAGGTTCGGTCTCTAAGGGTAATTGACCCACTAAACCTGCGCCAACAGCTTGTCCATGCTGGTCAAATTGACCTGGGATTGGCGCTAAAATTTTTCTATTTTCTAGGTGCAATCGGTCTGCAATGGTACTATTGACCCCATGGAGTACATTGTCCAAATTGGTATGAATGGCATACAAAGCAATGCCGTTTTGGATAGCTTTAAGCACCGTTCGGTTCACATAATGGTCCTTACTAAATTGCTTAATCCCCTTAAAAATGATGGGATGGTGACTTACTATCAGGTTGCATCCTTTTTGAATGGCCTCCTCTACTACCGCCTCGGTACAGTCCAAGGAGCATAAAATGCCCGTACAATTTGTCTCAGGATCACCTACTATTAAACCTGAATTGTCATAGGATTCTTGAAAATGAAGGGGAGCCCAGTCTTCTAGGCTGGTTAGGAAGGCTTTAATTTGCATCCTCTAAATTAATTATTAATTGATAAATTGAGCAGGTCATTCAACTATTTATGACGACCAATGTTATAATCCTACTATGCGTCCATCTGTTATACTATTTTGGTTCCGAAGAGACCTCAGGTTCAAAGACAATACAGCTTTATACCATGCACTTAAGATGGCTCAAAAAGAGGGGTTGCAGGTATTGCCTATTTTTATTTTTGACCGGGAGATATTAGATAAGTTAGAGGATAAGTCAGACAGAAGGGTTGATTTTTTACACCAAACTATATCCGAATTACAAGCCGAATTGGTTGCCAAAGGCAAGTCTTTGTGGGTACATTATGGGACGCCTGCTACTGCATTTGAAAGCCTAAAAAAGGATTTTCAAATTAAAGCAGTATTTGCAAATAGAGATTATGAACGTTATGGTATTCAAAGAGATACAACTATTAGTTCACAATTAATATTAGATAAAATTGATTTCCATAGTTTTAAGGATCAAGTTGTTTTTGAGCAATCCGAAGTGACTAAAGACGACGGTTTACCCTATACTGTTTTTACGCCTTATTCCAGAAAATGGAAGGCAGCCTGGGAAGCCAATCCGCCTAAACTATTGCCTTCTGAAAAAGGGTTAGAGTACTTTTTGGACAGTAAGCCTTTGCCTATTCCGAGTCTCCAATCCATGGGATTTGAGTCCACTGATTTGGTAGTACCTCCTAAAAAATGGCAAGAGGCAACGGTCAAAAATTATACCACTCAAAGAGATTTTCCCTCCATTGAGGGAGGCACATCCCATTTGGGGGTGCACTTAAGATTTGGCACCATTTCGGTAAGACAGCTTGCTAAAGAAACGGCATCTGTTAACACCACTTATTTGAACGAATTGATCTGGCGAGATTTTTACCATATGATTTTATGGCATTTTCCACATGTAGGGGAAGGAAAAGCATTTAGGGGGCAGTATGATTTTATAGAATGGCGCAATAACGAAAAAGAGTTTGAAGCATGGTGTAATGGTCAAACAGGCTACCCAATCGTTGACGCTGGTATGCGAGAACTGAATGCAACAGGTTTTATGCACAATCGAGTTCGTATGATTGTTGCTAGTTTTTTGACCAAGCACTTATTAATAGACTGGAGATGGGGCGAGGCCTATTTTGCCCAAAAATTGTTGGACTTTGATTTTGCCGCAAACAATGGGGGATGGCAATGGGCAAGTGGAAGTGGCTGTGACGCTGCACCCTATTTTAGGGTATTCAACCCAAGGTTACAAACCGAGAAGTTTGATAAGCAATTAAAATACATTCGAAAGTGGGTCCCAGAATTGGATAGCCTAACTTATCCTAAACCCATTGTGGTGCATGAGGAGGCGAGGGTAAGGGTATTGGCAGCCTATGCCAAAGCACTGAAACCTTAGTTTACAAAAGAGTCTTTAATTATGACCTTTGAGTCAAGTTGTTGTATACTTCTTCTAATTTATGAATTGCATTTTGACCAATTGTGCCCATTTGGATACTAAAATCATTGACATATAAATCGATGTGCTGACGCATTACTTGCTCTGACATTTCTTGTGCATGACATTGTACAAATTCAGGCAATTGGTCGTAGCTATTTTTAAATGCATATTCCACACTTTCTTTGATCAAACGATCTAGGAGTTGAATGGTTTCTTGTGGTTGATCTTTTCTTGCAATAATCCCCCCTAATGGGATAGGTGCATGGAAGGTGGTTTCAAAATAATCTCCAAGATCCATCCATTTACTTAATCCCTTTGCTGCATAAGTAAACCTGTTTTCGTGGATGATCACACCTGCATCTACTTTTCCTGACAACACTGCATCTTCTATTTCATTGAAGACTAAGAAAACTTTATTGGTCACTTCGGGGAAGGCAAGACTAAATAATAAATGTGCTGTAGTGTCTATGCCAGGTATGGCAACACGCATATTTTTTTTGTCTGGTTTTCCTGAACTTACACTTGAATTTTCATTATAAATAAGCAAAGGTCCAACGCCTTTACCTAATGCACCTCCACTTTCTAAAAGTTGGTATTGATTTTTAATCTTTGGCCAAACACCATAACTGATTTTTGAAAAAGGAAGTCTGCCTTCTAATGCCCACTCATTTAAGGTTTGCACATCCTCTAAGTGCAACTTAAAATCATATCCATGGGTATCAATTTTATGATTGACTAAAGCGTCAAATATAAAAGTATCGTTAGGACAGGGTGAAAAGCCAAGGTCAATGGTGGGCATATTTATTTGTATTAAAAAGCCTGGATAGATAAGGCGTCTAAGTATTGCAAAACAGTTTCATTTAAATTATAAATGGCTTCTTGCATTTTCCATTTTGCTTTGTTGCGTTCTCCCACATAATTGGAAATCGCACGAAGTTGTATAAAGGGCACATTTAAGTCTCTTCCAATATAATGTAAAGCAGCACCTTCCATAGATTCAATTTGTGCTTTATATTTTGTACGGTATCTTTCTGCAATTTTTTTATCCGTCGTAATCGTATTGATCGTAACCCCTTTCTTGACAGGTAATTTCAACAAATTGTATTGGTTTAACCAATAATTAGGCAAAGATTTTTTTTCAAAAGGGGCATCATTGGGTGCATCTAATTTTAGATCAAATAAGTCTTTCCATTGTTTATTTTCGGTAACGCCTAAATCACCCACTACTTCGTCTTTAATGGCAACCACTTTACCTAATGGCATCTTTGGATCCAAGCTTCCTGCCACACCCATTTGTATAATTAAAGAAGGGGTTTCTTGCACCACCATCTTCATTAAAGAAACACTACTGGCAAGCATGCCTACACCCGATTCGTGGAATCCAACAGAGAACTTTTTGTTGGGACGGACGAATTTTGGGTTGATTTTTTGAAAAAGGGGCATCCATTCCCCGTTGGTTGCTGCAGATATAATGACTCTCATGGGATAAAGTTCCGTCAAATTTATATCTTTGCAAAAATAAACGGTGATGGTGTACTTAACTCGAGTAGAACATTTTAACGCAGCCCATAAATTAGCCAATCCCCATTGGACGAAAGAAAAAAATGAGGAAGTGTTTGGCGTTTGTGCGAATGAAAATTGGCATGGGCATAACTATGAGTTATTGGTCACTATAAAGGGTACGCCCAACCCTGAAACAGGTTTCCTCTTTGATGTAAAGAAATTAAGCACGATTATAAAAAAACAGGTGATTGATGCTTTGGATCATAAGAACCTGAACTTAGATGTGCCCTTTATGGAGGGAAAACTCTGTTCAACCGAAAATTTAGCAATCGCTATTTGGGAGCAATTACAGCCACATATACCATCAGAAGTGCAATTGCACTGTATCAAATTATACGAGACCCCACGTATTTATGTAGAGTATTTTGGATAGTTTAAGGCCTATTTCTTACACATAAGTCCTTTTATTTGCGCTTTGTTTAATTTAATACAACTTAAGTTAAACAAAACAGTCTATTCCTTGTTGTATATATTGTAACTTCATCCTCTTAATTAGGAACTATGGAACATCAAGTAGCGGTATATAGAAAAGAGCATTTTAATGCCGCGCACAAATTGTATTGTGCAGATTGGACAGACGAAGAGAACAAGCGTGTTTTTGGTGCTTGTAGCAATCCTAATTATCATGGACATAATTATGACTTGATTGTGAAAGTAGTTGGTGTGCCCGATCCCATCACAGGATTTGTGATCAACACCAAAGACTTAAGCAAAATGGTACAAGAAGAAGTTATATCCAGATTCGATCACAAAAATTTAAACCTAGACACCGAGTTGTTTAAGCATTTGAATCCTTCGGCAGAAAATATTGCCATCGTGATTTATAATTTATTAAGACCTCGTATTGCTGAGCAATTAGCATTAAAAATTCGACTTTATGAAACAGAAAGAAACTTTGTTGACTACCCCGCTTAGCGAACAAAAAATTGAGTTAAGCCATTTATTAATAGAAGAGATGGGCGATGAGCATAAGGCAAGTTCAGTAGATACACCAATGCGTGCAGATGCATTTGAAAAATCAGACGAAGAGAAAATAGCTATTATTGAGCCGCATTTTAGAGCGATCATGGAAACTTTAGGGATGGACTTAAACGACGATAGTTTAAGAGGCACGCCGTTAAGAGTAGCTAAAATGTATGTGAAAGAATTATTCCAAGGTTTGAATCCAGCGAACATGCCAAGCATGACTTTGTTTGAAAATAAATTTCAATACAATGAGATGTTGGTGGAAAAAAATATCAATTTCTATACAAACTGTGAGCATCACTTTGTGCCATTTTTTGGTAAAGCACATGTTGCTTATATCAGTAGTGGTAAAGTGATTGGCTTAAGTAAATTAAATAGATTAGTAGAGTATTATTCTAAAAGACCTCAGGTGCAAGAGCGTTTAACCATGCAAATTGGCAAAGCGCTTCAAACAGTTTTACAAACACAGGATGTGGCCATCATGATGGATGCAAAACATTTATGTGTAGCAAGTAGAGGGGTGAAAGATGATAGCTCTAATACCATCACTAGTTTTTATGGTGGTAAGTTCCAAGAGGAAAATACAAAATCAGAATTCTTAAAATATTTGGATATTAACGCCTAAAATTTTGGTTATTGGTTTGGGTTAGTTTGTTAGTGAATGGTGAAGCCTAGCTTCACCATTTTTATTTGTATAATGGATGCTTTGATATATTTTTGACCAAACGAATTTATATGTCAAAACATGCATTTGTATTTCCAGGACAAGGAAGTCAGTTTTCTGGAATGGGTAAGAATTTATATGAGACCAATGAAGCTGCAAAAGCTTTGTTCGAAAAAGCCAATGAAATAGTAGGATTCCGTATTAGTGATATTATGTTCGAAGGCACCGATGAGCAATTGAAACAAACCAATGTCACTCAGCCCGCCATATTTATACATTCTGTAGTTGCGTATTTAACAATGGAAAATGCGCAGCCCGATATGGTTGCCGGACATTCATTGGGAGAGTTTTCTGCTTTGGTGGCCAATAAGACATTAAGTTTTGAAGACGCATTGAAATTGGTAAGTATTCGTGCTAAGGCAATGCAAGCGGCATGTGAATTACAACCTTCTACCATGGCTGCCGTGTTGGCATTGGCAGATGAAAAAGTAGAAGAAATTTGTGCATCCGTTACTGCTGCATCTGGAGAAGTAGTGGTGCCAGCAAATTACAATTGCCCTGGTCAGTTGGTAATATCAGGATCTACAAAAGGCATCGAGCTTGCTTGTGAGCAAATGAAAGCAGCTGGAGCAAAAAGAGCTTTAGTATTACCAGTTGGAGGGGCCTTTCATTCACCTTTAATGGAGCCAGCAAAAATTGAATTAGCTGCAGCTATACAAGCAACTACCTTCCATACACCGATATGTCCAGTGTATCAAAATGTCACTGCAACAGCAGTAACAGATCCTGCTCAAATCAAACAGAACCTAATCGCTCAATTAACCGGTGCTGTAAAATGGACACAAACCGTTCAAACCATGGTGGCAGAAGGCGCCACGGAGTTTACAGAAGTTGGTCCTGGTAAGGTTTTGCAAGGATTGGTACAGAAAGTACATAAAGAAGCAGTGGTGAACGGAGTACAATAGAAATCGAAACTATTTTAACTTTTTTAAATCCCTTAAATGAGCAATCTTTAAGGGATTTTTTCGTTTTAGTTTAAGAGTAGTATAACTTATACATATTAAAATTATT
>JBFYPO010000123.1:0-26068 GCA_041303215.1 Asinibacterium sp.
CACCTAATTTTAGTCGACCAATATTTAAAATATTGAATGCAATAATATGTCCTCTTCCTATTTCACCTAATACATTTTCTACTGGTACTTTACAATCTTGGAAATACAATTGAACAGTAGATGAACCTTTGATACCCATCTTATGTTCTTCTGGGCCTAAAGTAAAACCTTCCATGCCGCGCTCTACGATAAAGGCAGTGAATTGTTCTCCATCAATTTTTGCAAATACGGTATATACATCTGCAAAACCACCATTGGTGATCCAACACTTTTGTCCGTTTAAAACATAATGCTTGCCATCGGCTGTTAATTTTGCCGTTGTCTTAGCGCTCAATGCATCGGATCCACTATTAGGTTCTGTTAATCCATAAGAGCCCTTGAATTCACCGCTTGCTAATTTGGGTACATACTTTGCTCTTTGTGCTTCGGTACCAAAATATAAAATTGGTAAAGTGCCAATACCTGTATGTGCCGCATTTGCAACAGAGAAAGAATAGCCGCCTCCTAAATATTCCGCCACAATGGTAGAAGTAATGAAATCCTTACCCATGCCCCCATATTGCTCTGGTACAGAAACGCCTAATAAGCCCTGTTCGCCTGCTTTTTCTAATAAACCTGGCATCAAGCCAGGTTCAAGTTTGTCCATTCTATCTGCTACTGGTAACACTTCTGTATCCAAAAATTGGCTACACATGTCACGCACCATCAACTGCTCTTCATTAAAATCTTCGGGAATGAAAACATCTTCCGCTTTCACTTCTTTAATGATCCACTCACCACCTTGGATTGTTGTTGCCATAAAATATAATTTAATTATTTACTATTCTCGTATACGCGTTGAAAAACACTTTTCACTATTTCAATCTCCTCTTTACTTATCCCTTGTAATGCCTCATTCATCGTTTGATTGGCCAGCTCGTAAGTCGCTTCCTGTAAGGGTTTCGCAGCATCCGTTAAATACACTAAGTTCACTCTTCGATCCTCCTTTGAAGCAATTCTTTCTACCAAACCTAATTTTTCAATATTATCAATGAGCCTCGTGATACTTGCTTTATCTCTAAAAGTTCTGTTGCCTAATTCTTGTTGACTTAATCCATCCTCTTTCCATAAATGATATAAGACCGACCATTGTTCAATCGTAATTTCTAGTCCAGCATTGCGAAAATTCTTCTGCAACCTTCTGGCAACAGCGGTCGTCGCCATGCCATTGATGACGCTATACAATTCTCCTCGTTTAAATTGGTTGTTTGGCATATAGTTAGTTATGCAACTAATTCAAAAGTACAACCATTTTAAGTATTCTACCAAATATTTACGCTTTAACTTTGCCCTATGTTGTATCTATTGGATTGGACGGTTGCTATTTTAACTTGTTTGTATGCCGCGCTCTTATTGGCTTACCGTTTTTGGTATGGTAAAATGCGTGTTTTCCAACTGAATCAAATTGAAGCAGTTAGCCCTGGACAGGCAAGTACACAATTCACGGTGATCATTCCTGCCCGTAATGAAGCTGCCAATATTAAAGCCTGTGTAGATAGTATTTTGGTACAGGATTATCCTACAGCAGCTTTTGAAATTATAGTGATCGATGATTTTTCGGAGGACGATACAGCTTTTATTGTGGAAGCATTGCACGCGCAATATCCTCAAGTACGTTTATTAAAATTAGCAGATTATTGTAAAGAAGGGGAGACCTTAGCGTACAAGAAAAAAGCAATTGAAATTGCTGTTTCTGTTGCAAAGGGAGATTGGATTTTGACGACCGATGCAGACTGTATCGTTCCCAAAAAATGGTTGTTTTTTTATCATGCTTATATACAAGCAAATCAACCTTCATTTGTTGCAGCACCTGTTATGTTTACTAAAACAGCAGGTATATTAAATCAATTTCAAGTATTAGATTTTTTAGCATTACAAGGTATCACTGCAGCTGCAGTGGGCGCTGGCAAGCATTCTATGAGCAATGGGGCTAATTTAGGTTTTGAAAAAGCTGCTTTTATTGCAGTAGGTGGTTACCAAGGTGTAGACCATATTGCAAGTGGTGATGATATGTTTTTGATGCATAAAATGAAACAGACTTTACACAAGCCAGTGGGTTATTTATTTCATCCAGATGCGATTGTTTGGACAGCTGCGATGGATACCTGGAAAGGCTTTATTTTACAAAGAATTCGTTGGGCAAGTAAAGCAAGGTATTACGATGATCGTTCCATTACTTTTGTTTTAACCATTGTGTATCTTTTTAATTTGAGCTTTTTGCTGCTTGCGTTTTTGGGTAGTTGGAGTACCTTATTGATTGCGCTTGCTTTTAAAACCTTTTTTGAATTATTCTTTTTAGATCCGGTGGCTAAGTTTTTTAACTTAAAGCCCGAACTACGCTTTTTTGTTTTTTACCAGCCCATTCATATTGTCTATAATATAGCAGCAGGCTTATTTGGGCAGCTTAAAACCTATTCTTGGAAGGGTAGAAAGGTGAAATAAGCCCCATTTGCCCTAAGAAACGAGCTATTTTTAGTAATTTTGCATTCTAATATTTGATTATGTCTACTGAAACAATACTTCCTCAACCAGCCGCTTTAACGGCAAAAGATTTTGCTACGGACCAAGAAGTACGTTGGTGCCCTGGATGTGGGGACTATTCTATTTTAGCGCAGGTGCAAAAAGTAATGCCGACGATTGGTGTGCCGAAAGAAAATATTGTGATCATTAGTGGTATTGGTTGTAGCAGCCGTTTTCCTTATTACATGAATACGTTTGGGATGCACTCAATTCATGGTCGTGCGACTGCGATTGCGAGTGGATTAAAAGCATCTCGTCCAGAATTAAGTGTTTGGATTGTAGCGGGTGATGGAGATGCGTTGAGTATTGGTGGTAACCACACCATCCATATGTTGAGAAGAAATTTTGATGTCAATTTTTTAGTGTTCAATAACCAGATCTATGGTTTGACAAAAGGCCAGTACTCTCCAACTTCCGAAGTGAATAAAATCACCAAGAGTACACCAATGGGTAGCATCGATCATCCATTTAATCCTGCTGCATTAGCATTAGGTGCAGATGCAAGTTTTATAGCACGTAGTATGGATCGTGACCCAAAACATTTACAAGCAATGATCACACGTGCGCAACAGCATAAAGGATCTTCTTTCCTAGAAATTTATCAGAACTGTAACATTTTTAATGACGGTGCTTTTGAAATTTTTACTGAGAAAGCTTCTAAGCCTATGCACGCTTTATTTGTGGAGCAGGGTAAGCCTTTGACTTTTGGTGCCAACAATGAGATGGGTATTCGCTTTGATGGACTTCGTCCAGAAGTGGTGACCATTGGTGAAAAGTATAGTGTGGATGATTTATGGATCCACGATGAAAAAGATTTTTACAAAGCACAAGTATTAGTGCGTTTATTTGATAACCCATCTGAAGTGGGTGCACATTTCCCAAGACCATTTGGCGTATTCTATACGGCTGATCGTCCTTGTTACGAAGACATGATGGCTTTGCAAGTAGAAGAAGCAATGACCAGCAAAGGGTTGGGGGATTTAGATAAATTGATTCGTGGTAAAGAGACTTGGGAGATTCTTTAAGTAGATTACAGATCCAAGTTCAATTCGTTTTTACAGATCGATATAATTTCTTTTAAGGGCTGTCATCACCATGGCAGTCCTTTGTTTTACTGCTAATTTTTTAAAGATACGATCCCTGTATCCGTAAATGGTGTAGACGCTTTTTTGCAATAGGCCTGCAATTTCCTCATAGCTATAATCTTTGGTACAGGCTTGAATAAACCGAACTTCATTTTCGGTCAACGGATTGGCATTGTAGTTCAATGCTCTAATATCTATTCCTTGTAATACATTTTTAGTGATGAGCTTGCACTTGTCTGCTGATAAATTAAATTTTGTTTTTTGTTGGACACATTGTTTTAAATCAATCATGGGCTCGTCAGTAAATAAGATGCCATTCAATCCGTATTTCATTAAATAACAAATGGAGTTGATCTGTTTTTCGTTGGACTTTAATAACACATAGGTAAAACTGTTTCTTGAACGAACCATTTGGATCAACCTTAATAATACTTGATGTCCATAATCGTCTGATAAAATACAGAGCGAAATTTTATCTGTTGTATTTTCCAAATAAGTTTGCATGGCTGCTGCATCGCCTGTTTGATAAATCACTTTGCAGTCCGCTTGTTCTTCTATATAATGTGTCATCGCATTGCGGGTCATTATTTTTTCCTCTAAGTAGATGATTGGAAACATAAAGTTGTTTTACCAAATTAAACCTATTTTTAGGGGAACCAAATGAGGCCTCGGTCTTCCATTGTATGCTTATTTCGATTCATCCCACCCATCCACAACCTAGACAGCTTTCTATGGTAGTCGACTGTCTTCAATCGGGCGGTGTGATTGCTTATCCTACAGATACGATTTATGGCTTAGGTTGTTCTATTTTTAAGCCGGATGCGATTGAACGAATTTGTGCCATCAAAAAAATACAACCAGAGAAAGCGAACCTAAGTTTTATTTGTGCCGATTTGAGTGACCTTAGTTTATATGCAAAGAGTATTGACAATAGTTTGTTTCGAATTTTAAAGAAGGCCTTGCCTGGCCCCTTCACTTTTATTTTACCAGCAAGTAAGGAAGTGCCTAAAATTTTACAGTCTAAGAAAAAAACAATTGGCTTACGTATCCCTGATAATTTAATTGCCCTTTCTATTATTAAAACATTGGGTCATCCTATTTTATCTGCAAGTTTTCCGGGCGAGGAAGTAGAAGAATATACGGACCCTGAAGTCATTTATGAAAACTGGGGCAATCAAATTGATATGGTGGTGGATGGGGGGATAGGTGGTATGGAACCCTCTACTGTGGTGGATTGCACTGCTGACAATTATGAAGTGATTCGCCAAGGGGCAGGGATTTGGGACTATTAAATCTTAAAACTTTTTCGGTGTTCATCACAAAGACCATGCAGGGCGATGGCTGCGCGATGCGCAGCAGTGCCGTATCCTTTATTTTGGTCCCATCCATATTGTGGGTACTTCTTGTGCAACTCAATCATATAATGATCACGTGCCGTTTTGGCAAGGATACTGGCTGCGGCAATATGGGCATAGAGCCCATCGCCCTTAATGATAGTTTGATGCGGTATTTTTTTATATGGATAAAAACGGTTGCCATCTACTGCTATAAATTGAGGGCGTTTTTTTAATTGATCCAATGCCAAATGCATGCTCTTGATACTTGCTTTTAAAATATTGATTTGATCAATCTCTTGCGGCGTTTGTGTGCCAATCGCCCAAGCAATGGCAGCCTCTTTAATAATAGGGACTAAAGCTGCTCTTTGTTTTTCACTTAATTTCTTACTGTCATTGATCAAGGGGTGGTAAAAATCCTTAGGTAAAATAACGGCTGCTGCAAATACAGGCCCAGCATAACAACCCCTCCCCGCTTCGTCGCAGCCGGCTTCTATTTTGTCGGGTTGGTAGTAATTCAGGAGCATGCTTAGGTCTTTATTTTGTGTAAGGCAGGATGTGAAATTCTGCATTCTTTTTCACAAAGCAAAATCAATCTAGTTCCACTGTGTTATTCTTTCTTTGAATTCGGCCTCCTTGTAGATTTACTTAGTAACTTTGTGGCATTAAGATAGCGCTATGGAATTACAAGATAAAAAATCACGTGCAGTAGCCAATTGGTTGATTATTGGTGTGGTGATGACCATTATTCAAATCGCTTTGGGCGGCATTACCCGATTAACAGGAAGTGGATTATCTATAACAGAATGGGATGTGGTGACAGGCACTTTGCCCCCTTTGAATGAGGCTGCTTGGCAGGTACTTTTTGAAAAATATAAAACCACCCCTCAGTTTCAATTATTGAATTTCGATTTCACGATTGATAATTTTAAGTTCATCTTTTTCTGGGAATGGTTCCACCGTTTATGGGCGCGTACCATTGGTTTGGTTTTTGCATTTGGATTTATCTATTTCTTAGTTAAAAAATATTTTCAACCTGCAATGATCCGTCCTCTTGTCATTTTATTTTTACTAGGTGCTTTACAAGGGGCCATTGGTTGGATCATGGTAGCAAGTGGTTTAGAAGGGGATGCTGTGTATGTAAAACCAACCCGCCTTGCTTTACATTTTATTTTTGCCTTAGGGTTATTGTCTTATACTTATTGGTTTGCACTTTCTTTACAAGTAAAACCAGTCACTAAGGATCAGTTAAGTGCCGAAGCGCAAACAAGCATGAAGAGTTTTCGTGTTTGGGCATGGTTTGCACTTGGTTTATTATTTTTTCAATTGATCTATGGCGCTTTAATGGCAGGGCATAAAGCAGCGAATGTGGCAAGCACTTGGCCAACAATCAATGGGGAATGGGTACCTACACATTTAGTGGGCAAAGAAAGCTTTTTCTTAAACGCCATTGACAATACCACTTGGATCCATTTTGTACATCGTGGATTGGCTTATCTTTTATTAGTGGTGATTATTATTTGGGTAGCACAGATGCGCAAAATTCAGGGCAATTTGTTTTTTAGCAATGTAAAATGGTTGCCATTGTATTTTGTTTTGATACAAGTTTTGTTAGGCATATTATCTGTATTAACAAGTCGTAACATTATTCCTGGTACATGGGGTAATTTTGAATGGATGGCACAATTGCATCAACTGGTGGGGATGTTATTGCTACTATCCGTGGTTAATATAATCTATGCGACGAAGTCTATAGGTGATCATACCCATTAATGGCTTAATTTTATTTTAAATTCAATTTTATGAATAGAGATATTGCAGACATCCGACGCGATTACCAATTAGCCTCTTTAGATGAAGCAACAAGTATGGTACATCCAATGGACCAGTTTACTGCTTGGTGGAATGAGGCGGTTGAAAGCAATATTGACGAAGTGAATGCCTTTGTGTTATCTACTGTTAAAGCGAATGGGGCTCCAGCATCTCGTGTGGTTTTGTTAAAAGGCTACACACCAGAAGGGTTTATGTTTTTTACCAACTACGCTTCTGCAAAAGGGCAAGACATTGATTTACATCCTCATGTGGCGATGAATTTCTTCTGGAAAGAATTAGAGCGTCAAGTACGTATCACCGGAACCATCAAAAAAGTAAGTCAAGAAGAAAGCGAAAGCTATTTTCATTCAAGACCTATTGGCAGTCAAGTGGGCGCATGGTCCTCACCACAAAGTAGAATCATTCCTGACAGGGAATTCTTAGAAGACCTTGTTGCAGAAAATACAGAAAAATTTAAAGAGGGCATTATTCCTTTACCTCCAGATTGGGGTGGCTATATCATTCATCCTAATGAAATAGAATTCTGGCAAGGACGTAGCTCTCGTTTACACGATCGCCTACAATATACTTTACACGATAATGGACATTGGGTGAAAGTGAGATTAGCTCCTTAGCCCTTGCGACGAGACATTACTTTCTTCGCAGCAGCAACAATGTTCACTGCATCCAATCCATATTTCGTTAACAATTGGTTGGGTGTACCACTCTCTCCAAATGTATCTTGTGTTCCGATAAATTCAACAGGCACTGGATAGTGCTTTGCAGCTGCTTGTGCTACTACATCACCCATGCCCCCAATTACATTATGTTCTTCGGCAGTTACCACACAACCAGTTTTTTGCAAACTCTTGATGATGGCTGCTTCATCAAATGGTTTGATCGTGTGTAAGTTGATGACTTCTACGCTAATACCTTCTGCTTCTAATTGCTTTGCAGCTTCGATAGATTTCCAGACAAGGTGACCACATGCAACAATAGTGACATCGGTTCCTTCTGCTAAAATTTGTGCCTTACCAATCACAAAATCAGATCCGTCTTCTTTAGTGAAGTTGGGCCATTTTGGACGACCAAATCTTAAGTAGACTGGTCCTTCATAGCCTGCAATCATTTTTGTGGCAGCCTTTGTTTGGTTATAATCACATGGAACCACGACAGTCATGCCTGGTAACATTTTCATTAATCCAATGTCTTCTAATATTTGATGTGTTGCACCGTCCTCTCCTAAAGTCAATCCAGCATGGGATGCACAAATCTTTACATTCTTATCTGAGTAAGCAACTGATTGTCTAATTTGATCATATACACGACCTGTACTAAATCCTGCAAAAGTAGTTGTGTAAGGGATCTTTCCACCAATGGTTAAGCCGGCAGCGATACCAATCATATTGGCTTCAGCAATACCCACTTCAATGAAACGCTCTGGCATTTCTTTCATCAATGGTCCTAATTTAAAAGAACCCGCTAAGTCTGCAGTCAATACTACTACGTCTTTGTTTTCTCTAGCGATTTCTAAAATACCATCTCCAAATCCTGCTCTTGTTTCTTTTTCGTTTTGTACTACGATATCTGTTGCCTTCATATAAATAAGTTATGCGTTGAATATTAATTTTCGAATGTAGAATAGAAGTAGGGTGTTTTTGCTTCAAACTCTGCAGCACAGGTATCCACCATTTTATATACCCTGGTAATGCCTAATGCTTTTCTTTTTTCATATACTTCGTCATCAGACACTTTGCCTTGCAATACTTTAGCAATTTGTAAATCACTAAAGCCATGCTTCTTCGCTTCTTTTAAAGTTTCAGTAGGTAAAGTTTCTAAGTTATGTTTTGCAATTTCTTTTTCGATGTCGCAGATGATCCTGATCTGATACAAGAACCAATTGTCGATCCCTGTTGCTGCTGCAATAGAACGCACAGTGGATCCCTGCATCAATGCATCTTTGATTCTGAAGATACGATCCCATTTTGGTGTTTTGATGTATTCCATCAGCTCTTCGTTCTTCATCAAGCTCTTACCGTAGTAGCCTAATCCTATCGCTTCATTCTCTAAAGATTGACAAGCTTTTTGAATGGCTTCAGTAAAGCTTCTTCCTATCGCCATCACTTCGCCCACACTCTTCATCTGTAATCCTAAGGTATCGTTTGCGCCTTTGAATTTATCAAAATTCCATCTCGGCACTTTCACAATTACATAATCCAATGCTGGCTCAAAATAAGCAGAAGTGGTTTGTGTGATTTGATTTTTTAATTCATCTAAATGGTAACCGATCGCCAACTTGGCTGCAATTTTTGCAATAGGGTATCCTGTTGCTTTGGATGCTAAGGCAGAAGACCTAGACACACGTGGATTAATTTCCACCGCAATCAATTCTTCTGTTGCTGGGTTCAATGCAAACTGTACATTACATCCTCCAGAAAAATTACCCAAGCTGCGCATCATCAACATAGCTTTATTACGCATTTCTTGGAACGCGGTATCGCTCAAAGTCATAGCAGGCGCTACTGTAATCGAATCTCCAGTATGCACGCCCATTGGATCTAAGTTCTCTACCGTACAAATGATCACCACATTATCTGCTTGATCTCTCAATAATTCAAGTTCATATTCTTTCCATCCCAACACTGCTTTCTCTACCAATACTTCGTGCATAGGAGATGCTTTTAATCCTTTTTCTAAAGCAGCATCTAATTCACTCGCATCATGTACAAATCCACCTCCAGTTCCGCCTAAAGTGAATGAAGGACGAATCACCAGTGGAAAACCAATTACTTGCGCAAATTCTTTTCCTTCTAAAAAACTATTTGCAACTCTACTTGGTGCAACGGCCATACCAATCTTCACCATCAATTGTCTGAATAATTCTCTGTCCTCTGCTGTATTGATGGCGGCAACGTCCACCCCGATCATTCTACAATTGTATTGCTCCCATATACCTAACTCGTCCGCCTCTTTACATAAGTTTAATGCAGTTTGTCCACCCATAGTTGGCAACACGGCATCAATTTGATTTTCTTGTAAAATTTGTTCAATACTCTCAATCGTCAACGGTAATAAATATACTTTGTCGGCCATCATTGGATCCGTCATGATGGTTGCTGGATTGCTGTTGATCAAGATCACTTTGATTCCTTCTTCTCTTAAAGATCTTGCGGCTTGTGATCCAGAATAGTCAAATTCACAGGCTTGGCCAATGATAATGGGGCCAGAACCTACTATTAATACCGATTTGATGGATTTGTCTCTAGGCATATCTACAAAAATATAAATTGCGCAAATCTATTCATTTTTGGTCGCATTTGGGTCATATTGACCCAAACAATTTTCTCCTTTTAAATCCGTATCTTCACCATAATATAAAATGTTATGGCAGTTATTAAAGAAGGGGCCAAGGCACCTGCCTTCAAAGGCGTTGATCAACACGGAAAAACGGTTTCAGTAGCCGATTTTAAAGGGCAAAAATTGGTTTTATACTTCTATCCAAAAGACGATACACCAGGATGCACCGCGCAGGCTTGCAATTTGCGTGACAATTATAAGAAATTGATTAAGAAGGGGATAGCTATTTTAGGAGTGAGCGTTGACTCAGTGGCTTCCCATGTGAAATTCATTGAAAAATACGATTTGCCCTTCTCTTTGGTGGCGGATGAGGACAAGAAAATTGTAGACAAATACAATCTTTGGGGCCAAAAGAAGTTCATGGGTAAGACTTATATGGGTACAACAAGAACTACATTCTTGATTGATGAAGCAGGAATGGTTCAACACATTATAGAAAAACCTGATACAAAGGATCATACGGCCGAGATTTTGGCTATATCTGGTTGGTAGATTGCGCATAGTTATAAGTTAATTTTGAACCTAAGATGATCTCTATAGTCCCAAATCTCTACTTTTCTATAGTAGTATTGGCAATCATTGCTTTTGTGGATGTGTTGGTGAAATTCAAAAATGGCAGCATTCTAAAAGCATTCTTTTTACTATTGCCTTTTTCTATTGGCATGGTTGCATTGATCAATGCATTTAACGCCATAAATTTTATTTATTTTCTTGCCTTTTTTAAGTCTTGTTTGGGGATTGCTTTGTTGAATATTTTTTCGATTTTATATTTCCCCAAATTTAAAAAGTGGACTTTATTTTTTTCATTGACAATGTTATTTTTCGTCTTGTTTTTAACTTTAGTCAATAAAAATTTATTTCCAGTTCATCCGTTTTTAAATCAGTTTAAATACATTTCAATTGATAATCAATTAAACATCCAAATCACGCCTTTGGTAAGGTTTATAAGGCTTTCCTTTGTTTTTTTAGTAGCTGTTCAATTAATTTATTTCTGGTATGTTATTTACAAAAAATTGAATTTAAATAATCTTTATTTTGAAAAAATTAAAATTTGGACAGGTTTTATTTTATTCATGACCGTGATTGTGATTCTTGCAAACATTGCGATTGCATTTACCACCGATCGTTCCTTTTGGGCAAATTGTTTAACTATCTTTATTGGATATTATTTATCACTACTAGTTTTAAAAAGACCAAGGTTCTTGAACACTTCTGCCAAAAAAATTGCATTCGGACATAAGTTTAACATTGAAGAAGAGGTGGAAATAAATGAGTTGAATTTTTTAACGCAATTTCAAGATCAAAAATATTACGTACAAAAAGAAGCCTCTTTAGAAGGACTTGCTGCTATACTTAAAGTGAATGCTTCTAACCTCTCTCAATTTATAGCAAAAAAGTATGATATGTCATTTAGTGACTTAGTGAATAAAAATAGAGTGAACTACTTTTTTGAGATTGTTCAGGATCCGGCTTTTCAGAATTTCACCATTGATGCTTTGGCAAGAGAAGTGGGGTTTAGCTCCAGGCAACATCTAAATAAGCCTTTCAAAAAATTTCATGGGGGTAATCCATCTGACCTTGTTGAATCTGTGGTCTCTCCTGATTAACTTAGGATTGCAAAATTTTGCTACAAAAGCTTCCATTTTGACAGGTAATTAATCTCATTTATAAATTTTACGGACAGTTTTTTATAAAAATTCAATTAAATATTATTGTATAATTAATTGATAATCAGTGAATCATATTTATTTACATCGAATTTTCTCAATTTGCTCCCCTTTTTTGGCTGCCCATGCCCCTAGTTCGATATTGTAGACTGTTATCCAACAATCTACTTGTATGAAAAAAAAGAAATTAGACATTTTTAACCTGTTTTACAGTGGAGCCGCTGTGGTTATATTAATTGGGGTTATTGCTAAATTATTAGAATGGCCTGCCCAAGATTTATTGATTACCCTTGGTTTAAGTATCGAGGCAGTTGTATTTGGCGTGTCCGCCATCAAATATGTAGAGGTAGAAGAAAAGCAGGTTGTTGCCACTGAAGCTACTTTAGCTAAAATGGCTGACGGGTTGGGTAATTTGGCTTCATCCGGAGCTGGTGCTGGATCCGGAGGAGACACTTATGTCAATATCCAAACAAGCGACAAGGAAGCGTCTATTCCTTCCGCACCAAGTTCTAGTAATAGTTTAAAAGTAGCTACTTCGAGCTATCCTGAAAACAGCCCTAAACTGGCTATTGATACCCAGTCAATCGAAGAGTCAATCAAAGTAGTTCCTCCATATGCAAATTCTTCAAATGCAACTAATACTTTATGGCAATTAGAACAGTTAGATATCTTAAGCCTTTCTAAAGACTTATTCTATCAACCTGATTGGAATAAATTGACAACAGAAGAATACAATCATTTAAGTAATTTATTTAAGGCTTTATTTAATAAAAAAGTACCCACTAAGGAATCGCTGCCATTCTTGGCTCAGTTTCCTGTTAAAATTCCAGTGCCCGAAATTGCAGAATTGGATTTGATAGCAGCATCGAATTTACAAATTCAAGACGTAGAAGTGATTTGCAAAGCATTTGAAGTCATTAAAGTAACCAACTTGTTTGAACATTTTATTATTGAACTAGTGGGACCAGATATCTTGATCAGAACCAAACAAGCTAAAGAGACCATCCTCTTTGGAGGAGAAGATGAAGCTTTGTTAACGCATTGCCAAGCGTTTTACAAAAATGAATTAATTGTAAGTCCTAACATAGATTGCTTGAAGCCAATCATTAAATTAAAAGACCAGTTCTTAGTCGATTATTTAATCCAAAAAGTGGATATCAAAAATGAAGCTGAGTTTATTTCTTTATCAGAAGCGCTAGCTTCTAAACAAGACGAGACCAAAAAGAAATTATTCAATAAATTCAAGAAGATCAAGTACAATGCGCAAAATGATACAGGCTATGTATACTTAAAGACATTAACTAAATTGGCTGCAACTTTTACTGATCAACTTGTAGCACAAGCCTTATTGACATCTATTGTTGAGATTCAAGTAAATGATACATTGACCATTACCAATGCCGACGTGGTTAATAGCTATGCAGATACTATTTATTTTGGTCCAAAAAATGAGTACAGTGTTGTTTTGAAAGATATTTTCTTGAATGCCGAATTAGATAATCTTGGCTATTTCAACAACTTAATTGAAAAATTAACATCTGATGGTGTTGCACATAAAACTAAATTGTTAGAATTATTCAATTTAAAAGAACAAGATTCTAAAAAAGAAGTGTTCAATAAGTTGAATTATCATTTGGCTAAAACCAATACCGTTGCAGGTGGCGCACAGTTGGCATTCATTTTATTGTATAAGCAGTACAGTTAATTTATAAATTCTAGTATATGGCCGAAGGACACGTAGACGTCAAAAGATACCAGATTATAAGTCTTTTGTACATCGTATTTATTTGTTTCTCTGTAATCAATATCAAGATATCGGTATTGGATTCTAATATCTATACTATTAAATCCTTCCAATCGCTTGAGAAAGAAGAGTTGAAAAAGGTGGCCATTAGTAATAAGATTATTACAGATAACCTTCCTATCATTAACAAAAGTCCTAAGGCGGTTAGCTATTTAAAAATCAGATCGAGACTGGTAAAAAGCTATGAAGTTGTGAACAGTGTTATACAACACGTTGATAGTGAATTTGTCAAAGAGAAGACAGACATTTTTAAGCAATTCAATAGTAGAAATTTAGTTGAGAAAATTTTGAAAAGTGACAAAGGTGTTGTGTTATTAGATAAAGACCTGTTTGAATTGTCTGATTTCATTAAAAAATCACCTTTTAAATTAGAGTCGACTTTAGATGACATCATTCCTTTAAAGAGAACCGTCACCACAATTAAAGGTAAAGAAGAAGATTGGCAGTATTATTTGTTCATGCATAAGCCTACAGCGATTAGCTATATGCAATTAGAGCGCATCAAATTATTGATCACTAAAACCCAATTGCTTTACCAAGAAGCTGCATTGGCTGAAATTGGCTATATGCCAACCTACTTTTCGCAGTTCAATCCAAAATTGTATGTACTAAAGGCTTCTGTGAAAGAGTATAAAGAAGAAGATATTATTAAGCCAGGACAGAAAGTTGTGAATATCACGGACGAAGTATATGACGATTTGTTTAAAAAGATCCTCAATTCATTGCATACCGAAAATATTTTCGTCGGCTTGAACAATACTTTACTTAAGGATTTTGACTTTATGATGGGAAAAGATTTTGATGTAGATATTTCTCCAAAAGTAAATCTTGTAAAAGGCGATAAAAACTATAAAGTCATTTTTAATAAAACTGGCGAGTATTTACTTCGTTTCTATGATACAAGAAACATGAATAAAAAGATTCTGTTTGAAAAACGTATCATGGTAAACCCTATTCCGGATCCTGTTGTAAGGGTAAAAGGAGATAATTTGAGTAGTTACACCATTAGTGTGAAGGACTTGCTTGCATCTGAAAGATTAGAAGCGAAATTAGAAATCAACAATTTAAACTTTTTCCCTGGTCGTATCAATAGTTTTAAAGTGATAAGAATTCACAATGGGAAAGAAGAAGAATCTGTTAGTAATTATGGCGAGCTATTTCAGTCGCCAACACAAAAAGTTCTAGGGGCACTAAAAAAGAACGACATGTTAATTTTTGACAATGTCAATATTTCTTTGATCGATGGTTCTACAAGAACATCTGCGCCTATTATTTATAAAATCATCGATTAATGAAAAGGATTTTTGGATTATGTTTTATAGCATTTTTGTCTTTTAATGCATCATTTGCACAAGATACGCTAGCTGGCAATTATGATCAATTGACCATTGCAACTGGTAAACACGTAATTAAAGATGTGGTAACTGTAACAGGTAAGTTGGTAATAGAGGCAGGTGCAAAGATTGAATTCATTGAGCCTGGTGTACTAGTATGTGAGCGTGGCGTAGAAATGGTTGGTCGAAATCTCGATATCGTTTTATTTGGTAAAAATAAAAAAGAGGGGGTTGGACTAATTATAAAAAATATAGATGCTAATCCAGTGAATATTTCCAATGTGGTTTTTACAGGGTTGCAAATGCCGATATTTTTTGACTTTGGTTGGAAACGTGCTAGTGTAAATATTAGTGACAATCAATTTATTGGCAATACAGGTAAAATATCTGTGATACAGGTTTTAAATCCTCCTTTCAACTTTAGTCAATCCGAAGAGTTTGTCAATTTTAGAATTGCGCACAACTTATTTACAGGAAATAATGCTGCTTTGTATTTTGAAGACTTAAAAAGTGATCATGTAAAATATGAGATAAGTAATAATGCATTTGTCAATAATACGGTATATGGCTTCAAGAACTACAATATTTCAACCAATCTAATATATGGAAGGGTCGATCAGTTGTTTTCTAAGTATAGTGCTAAGTTGACTGGCAATTCTTTTGTGGCAAATTATTTAATTGATAATTTGACAGATACCATTGTGCATAAGGCAAATTTTGGCATCTATGGTACCGATAAAACCTTTGAATTATCAAATAACTATTGGGGCGCGACCACTAAAGAAGGTTCATTTAAAGGTATTTATGACCAAACACTTAATTACAATTCCCCCAAGATTAACCTAGAGCCGTTTTTAACTGCTCCAGACCCCAAGGCGCCAGTGCATGTGTTTTCAGTCTTAAATGGAGAGACAGAAATTGAAATTCCCGATACCATTGCAGTTAAAGAAAGTTTTAAATCATTTAAATTATTGTCTAATAATAAGCTTGATTTTAATAACCTTACATTGGGCTATAGTTTTTTCAAAGACGACAGTACGCTAAAAAGAACTGATACAAGTTTAACTTTTTCAGTTCAAGCAGTAAATGATCTTTCAAATAAGATCACGATTACTAAAACAGCGAATTCCGCTAAGAAAATTGGTTATTACAATTTGTCTGGAATCGTTGATGTGAATGGAAAAGCGACACCTGAAATTCAGGTGGGCTATGCGAGCTATCTTAAAGATTTGAGAAGAAGAAAATTAATTGCGGATGTAATGAAGGAAAAGAAGTTGGAGGATAGTTTAAAAACTCCTCCAAAAGCAACCGATTCATTGAAAAATATTTTTCAAAAAATAGAAGCACCTTTAAAAAGCAAATTGGAAGTTGGCTTATTAAGTGGCGGCGCTATTTTTACAGGCACCATCAGCAATAAGAATTTATTGAGTAATGATATTAATCTGTATAATGCTTTACAAGTTAATTATACGATCTATTCTAATTTAAGTGCATCTTTAACTATCGCAAGTTTTAAATTAAGTAACTCTGATTACTTATCTAACAACAATGATCAAATTGCACGTGGTATGAAGTTTAGTACTTCTATGTTGAGTATTTCTCCTTCCGTACAATATGATTTTGTAGATAATAGATTGTATTCAAAAGCCAGAAGAATCAGACCATCAATTGGTTTTGGTTTAGACATTGCAACTTTCAATCCTACTGGTGTGTATAAAGGGAAAGCCTATAATTTACAACCACTAGGTACTGGAGGTCAATTTATAGATAGTGCAGGTAAGCCGTATTCATTAATGGCTTTAGGTTATTTTTTCCATTTTAAAGTTAAATATCAATTGTCAAGGTTCAATAGCGTAGGAATACACTTTGCCTTCCATAAGAGTATGTCTGACTATTTAGATGATGTGGGTCCAGATCCATACCCTAACGCGTTGACTTTGCTTGAGAAGACCAAAACGGATGCAGCGGCTGCCGTTTATTTCTCTAATCCAACTTCAAGAGCAGTAACCAAAGGTCAATTGCGTAACAATCCAACCAAGCCATCAGATGGATGGGTAAACTTTGGCATTTTCTTTTCTAGAAGATTATTTAAATAGTAATGTAATTGTATGAAATCTATTTTTCCCTTTATTCAAATTTCTAACATAAAATCAATATGCTTCTTTTTATTGATGGGATGTTTTGTTTCTTGCTCCAAAGAAGAAGTAGCAAGTAATATTGATTTCCAAAGATATTTAATTGGAGGAACTGGAAGTTTTCAAAATACGTACAAAATCTGGAAACTTGATTCTATGGCAGTAGATGGTAAAGCGTATGCATTAACAACCAACCAAAAAAAGTATACAAAAAAGTTTTATCATAGTGGTGCGTATATAGATAGCGATGGATTTTCAGGAACTTGGGAAGTTCCCGAATTAAATGTCTTAAATCATGTGACCACTGGAACATTGGCAACTACAAAACTCACAAGTAAGTATGAAATAGTAGAGGTGAATTCTGCACAATTGAATTTAAAATTGTTAAACACCACTGCTAAATTTGAATACTTTTTTATTATCTCAAATTAATAGACAATAGTCGATTTAAAGCGATAATTTTACATTGCTTATAAAGTCTTTCGTTTCATATTATGGAAATTATTAATAAAATATATTTTTCAATTTTTATATTTTCAATTATAGTCTTTGTGGATTTATTGGTTAAATTCAAAAGACCGTTGATTTTAAAAATTTATTTAGCACTAATCACATTAAGTGCTGGGTTAAATGCCCTAATTTTTACTGTAGATTTTCCTTCTAATTATTTTTTATTTACAACCTCCTTACTTAAGGGAGTGATGTCTTTCTCCATCATCAATGTCTTTACCATTTTATATATTTCTAATTTTAAAAAATGGGTTAATCTTATAGGAATTTTCTATTTGATTTATGAAGTGCTATTATTCAATTTTATCTTCAAGAATCCTAACTTATTTAATGTAAATGAGCATAAGGCTTTGTTTATGTTAATGAAGACTAAAATTGAATTCCCCCTATACCTCAATTTCTTCAGAATTATAATCACATTTGCCTTTTTAGGGGCAATGGGCTATTCGACTACTTGGATCATTATAAAACAACAGCAGCATAATATTTACTTTGATAAAATTAAAGTTTGGTCAAAAATGCTTGCTTTATTTTCGGTTTCAATGACAATAATATTCTTGCCTTTGTCATTTTTTACTATTTCAGAACTTGTTTCTTATATAATCTCTTTTTCAGCTTTCCTAATTCTTTTATTTTTTGTTTTTTACCGTCCAGTTTTTTTAAATCGATCTGCATTAAAAATTTCACTAGGAACAAGTTTTAATAGAGATTCAGCATATGCAATTAGTGAATTAGAATTCATCAATGAATTTTATACAAAGCTTTATTTTATCCAAAATGATGCTTCTTTAGAAAATTTAGCAAAATTGTTACATATTACTAGCAATGATCTTTATAAGTTCATTTATTATAAATATTCAATGACCTTTAACGATTTAGTCAATAAAAACAGAGTGGATTATTTTATAGATATCATACACAATCCCAAATACCTCAATTTTACAATCGATGCCTTAGCTAAAGAAGCAGGTTTTTCTTCTAGACAACATTTATACAAGCCTTTCAAAAAGTTTCATGGTGGAAACCCTTCAGATATCATGGATGCTTTAGAGGTTTAAGCACACCCATTTTAACCGTAATATTTCTTTTAATTTTCTTACATATCATTATTTTATATGTTTAAATGAATGTAGGACAAGGTATCACATACGTATATATCAATTTATTGTAGGTTTCAGTTTGTATTTGTTTTTCCTTTTTAAACAAACAATATTGCAGCTCTATTTGAATATAAGCTTATGCAATTATTATACCTTTTGAGGTTGTTTTACATTAAAAAATTTGGGAAAAAAGAACAAAGATTTAAAATTCTTTTTGATCACCATTTTTTCGTCAACAAATACTATTTAAATAAGTCGGCTTCCTCTGATGACTTATCTCGCATATTAAACATTCCCAATGTGGAATTAGAGCAATTAGCCTTATGTAATTATACTTTAAATTTTGAGACTTTAAGGGATATGTACCGTTTCCAACATTTTTGGGATGAATTTACCAATCCAGTTAATTCAGAATTACCCATTCAATCGATTATCTCACTTTGTGGGTTTTCTTCAAACAAAGAGTTTAATTCATTATTGTCCGATCATAAAGAAGCCAGTAAAGATATTTTAAGAAAGAATTTCTATTAGAAATTACGCAATAGGGATAATCATATTATATTATATATTTTATTATAAAATATTGAAAATCAATGTTTCATAATATATTTCTTCAATTTTTCTCCTGTTTCTTTTACTATTTGTTAGAAGATAGATATTGATGAATCTTCAATTTTATTTCAACATTCACCGCATTTTCTTTCTATCTGAATACATTAAATCTATCCTTTGAAAGCTGCCTTTATCATATTGTATTTATTTATATGCTTCACATTAACTGCTCAAATTAAAACGAGTTATTCTATAGGGAGTATAGGAGGTGACATGAAAACTGCCACTTACAGCAATTCATTTTTAATTTCTGGCGAAAAGTGTTTTACCGTTTCTAATGCACTAAATAAGTTTTGGGATACTAATTCGGGTGATTTTTTTACTAATTGTGTAGTTGATATTGATTTTATTAGATACAGCATAAAAATCAATCCAAATCCAGTTGTCAATTATGCAATGGTTAAACTAGTGAATAAAATACAACAGGATAATAAAATGAGACTTTCCATTTATAGTAATGCTGGTGTTCCTGTTACTAGTTATGATGTTTCACAAGATCAATTACTATCGGGTTTCAGGTTAGAGATGTCAAGTTTGCCTAGTGGATATTATTTTATTCAAATTTCATCCTCCTCCATTTTACAGGTATTTAAAATATTAAAAAATTAGTACGCTTAGAATTATGTATAAAAAGATAAACCTATTTGTTTTTTTAGTTATTATATCATTTAATAATTATTTAAATGCACAAATCACACCTGAAGGAATTTTATTTCAAGCTGTGGCTAAAGACATTAACGGCAATGCCGCGGCTGGGAGAAATATTTTTGCTAAAGTAAACTTGCTAAAAGGAACTGCAAATGGTTCAATTGCTTATGCTGAATCATTTAAAGTAGTTTCTTCTGATGATGGTATTTTTACCTTGATCATTGGCAAAGGTGTTCGCACAAGTGGCGCAAGTGGTTTGGCTGCAATAGATTGGGACGCAGATTTTTATTTTATCAATATTAAAATTGCAATTGAGCCATCTTTGCCAATGCCGGGCTGGTCAGCTGATAGTGAATATCAAGACATGGGTACCTCGCAATTATGGTCAGTACCTTATGCTTTATTTGCATCTAGGTCATCTATTGCCGATTCTGCTATGTCTATTAGCACCATTGTCCCTAGTGCAAAAGGTGGCACAGGAGTTAATAATAATGGTAAAACTATTTCAGTTGCACAAAACATTTCCTTTAAAGGTGTTGGAGATATTTCATTTAGTACAACAGGGGCAAGCAATATTAGCTTACCAACGACAGGCCTTCTAGCCAATACACAATATGTCTCTGATAGATTTGCATCTGACACGATTTCGCTCTCTAAAAGAATTGATGCTTTAACAATGAATACGGATACGAACACCGCATTGAAGTTAAATATTGCTGATACGGGCGTGATGTTGGCTCCTTATTTTAGAAAGGTGGATACGATTAATATGTCCAAAAGAATTGACGTTAAATTAGATTCCGCACAATTTCCACTTTTAATTGCACCCTATTTAGAGTCTATCTCAGGCGTCAAGTATGCAGATACAGCAGCCATGTTGTTGCCCTATGCTAGAAAGTTGAATACAGATAGTGCAATTGCTTTAAAGTTAAATAGTATAGATACAGCAGCCATGTTGTTGCCTTATGCAACTTTAAATAATGTAGAAGCACTCACAAATAAAACAATCAATGGTATTACGCCTACTGTACTAGAAAATGGTTTTCAAATCTCTGGTGGAACAATTACTAATACGACTGTGAGGGTGGTAGGAGATGTTACTATTGGAGGTGTCAATTCAGGGGATCAACTTATTACTTTAATAGGAGATGTAAGTGGAAGTGGCACTGGGATTTTCAATACTACTATTAATAGTGTTGGTGGAATTGCTTCTTCGATTATTAGTAGTCTGCCTACAGCGATTGCTTCAAATACATTAAGCATTACAAGTAATACAACGAATATTGCAACGAACAAGAGTGACATCCTTTCATTAGATAGCAGGGTAACCTCAAATACAGCAAGTATCACTTCTGAAACGATAAGAGCTACTGTAGCAGAAACAGCATTAGACACTAGGGTGTCATCCAATACAGCAAGCATCACTACGAACACGAATGATATTGCAACGAACAGAAGTAGTATTACAGCTTTGGATACAAGAGTGGCAACCAATACGACTAATATTACGGCGGAGATCACAAGGGCAACAGCCGCAGAAACAACATTAGATACTAAAATTGCGACCAATACAGCGAGTATCACAGCAGAGATTACAAGAGCTACAAGTGCTGAAAATGCATTAGACGCAAGGGTAACTAATAATACCATTGACATTGTAACCAATAGAGCAGGTATAACAATGTTAGATTCAAGGGTTACATCTAATGCCACTAATATCGCTACCAATACCACTGATATTGCAACTAACAAGAGTGATATCCTTTCATTAGATAGCAGGGTGTCATCCAATACGGCAAGTATCACTTCTGAAACGATAAGAGCTACTGCAGCAGAAACAGCATTAGACACCAGGGTGTCATCCAATACAGCAAGCATCACTACGAACACAAATGATATTGCAACGAACGCAGCTAATATCACTGCATTAGATACCAGGGTAACATCGAATACGGCAAGTATTACAACGAATACGACTGATATCGCAGCAAATAGAACTGATATAATCGCCTTGGATACTAGGGTGACATCCAATACAGCAAGTATTGCAACGAATACAACAGATATTGCAACGAACACAACTAATATCACTGCATTAGATACCAGGGTGACTTCGAATACAGCAAGTATTACAACGAATACAACAGATATTGCAACGAACACAACTAATATCACTGCATTAGATACCAGAGTGACTTCGAATACAGCAAGTATTACAACGAATACAACTGATATTACAACAAATAGAAATAATATAATCGCATTAGATACTAGGGTGACTAATAACACCGCAAGTATTATTTCAAATACGAACGACATTGCAACCAACACAACAGATATTGCAACGAATAGAAATGATATAACCGTGTTAGACACCAGGGTGACTTCGAATACAGCAAGTATAACAACGAATACAACAGATATTGCAACGAATAGCAATGATATAACCGCTTTAGACACCAGGGTGACTTCTAATACAGCAAGTATAACAACGAATACAACAGATATTGCAACGAACAGAAATGATATAACCGCTTTAGACACCAGGGTGACTTCGAATACAGCAAGTATTACAACGAATACAACAGATATTGCAACGAACAGAAATGATATCATCGCATTGGATACAAGGGTGACTTCGAATACTTTGAGTATTACAACGAATACAACAGATATTGCAACCAAGGCGCCTATTAATTCTCCTAATTTTACGGGGATTCCAATTGCTCCTACGGCAGGTTTAGGAACAAGGAATAATCAAATTGCTACAACTGAATTTGTCAATAATGCAATCTCTGGAAGTTCTGTAGATTTAAGTGGTGGCCAAATAACAGGGGTCATACCCGTTGCAAATGGTGGTACAGGACAATCAACCTATACAGATGGTCAGTTGTTAATAGGGAATACTGCTGGCAATACATTAGCAAAATCTACTTTGACTGCTGGTGCCGGAGTGTCAATATTGAATGGGAATGGGTCAATTACAATTTCAGCGACAGGAAGTGGCGGAACAGTTTCAAGTGTTAATCCAATTAATATTACTACTACTGGTTCAAGTATTGCTTCATCTGTTATAAGTGCTACTTCAACTCCACAATTAACAATGAATATACCAATGGCTACTTACACAAGTACCATAGGTGGTTTAATAAGTAATACAGATTATTTATTATTCAAAAATAAACAAAGTGCATTGTCGGCTGGTTCTGGTATTTCATTGATTGGCAATACGATCTCTGCAAGTGGAATAACAACAAGTAACTTATCAGGTAGTGCAGGAATTCTGAATGCACAACTAGCAAATAGTAGCCTTACATTAGGAACTTCAACTTTGAGTTTGGGAGGTACATATACTTCTGTTGTTGGATTAACATCTATTTCGGCTACTGGGTTTACTGGAGCATTAACAGGGAATGCAAGTACAGCTAGTGCATTGCAAATAGGCAGAAATATCTATGGAAATAACTTTGATGGGACTGCTGCATTAACTGGAGTCATCTCTACAACCTACGGTGGTACTGGCACTGCAAGCGCAACACAAAATTACGTATTTGCTGGACCGGCGACAGGTTCAACTGCTGGCGCTCCAAGCTTCAGGGCCTTGGTTCCTGCAGATTTGCCAGCAAGCAGTGGTAATTATATTTGGAATGGAACAACACAGCAAACAAGTGCAAATTTTAATATTAGTGGAGCTGGAATAATTGGAACTTCTTTAAATGTAGGCACTTCTATTAGTGCCAGTACATTAAGTTTAACGACTGCACTTAGTGTTTTAAATGGAGGTACAGGAGCGAATACCATCACGGGTTTGGTTAAAGGGAATGGAATTGGTGCAATGACATCAGCCATTGGCGGCACAGATTATGTAGTGCCTAATTCCGCCATTACAGGAAGTACAAAAACAAAAATAACATTTGATGCAAAAGGATTGGTAACAAGTGGAGCAGAAGCTACAACAGCTGATATTGCAGAAAGTGCAAATAAAAAGTATGTAACTGATGCGCAATTAACTGTTCTATCCAATACTTTAGGAACAAATACAGGAGATCAAACCTTTACTTTAACTGGGGATATAACAGGAACTGGCACGGGGACGATATCTTCTACAATAGCAAATGGCGCAGTGAGTTATGCAAAATTGCAAACTATGCCAACCAAAACTTTGCTGGGAAATAAAACAACTGCAACAGCCATCCCTGGTCCAATTACTTTAGGAACTGGATTGACTTTGTCGGATCTTGGAATTTTGTCTGCTACTGGTACAGGAGGAACTGTTACTGGTACTGGTACAGTAGGTGAAATGCCTTATTGGTCTTCTACTACTGGATTGGCGAGCACACCAAATTTTATATGGGACAATACAAATAAGAATATAAAAATTGGCGAGAACGTAAATATGGTAGGCGTAGATGGCGATTTGCCATTAGGTGTAACAACACCAATTATTGGAATCATTGGTAAAACAAATGACTTAACTGAACAAACGATGTTAAGTATGAAGCGTCCATTGTATTATGGCAACTCGGTCCCAGGCTTTGTAGACTTTGTAATGAAAGGGGGTAATAATTCTACAAAGTTTGATATAAGAATGAATAACTTCACCAATCCTACAACTTTGGTGAATGTCATGACAATTTTGACTCCAGGAGGCTATGTAGGTATTAATAATTCTGCCCCAACAGAAAAATTAGATGTTACTGGAAATATACGTTTTAGTGGTGCATTAAAACCAAATAATTTAGCAGGCACTGCAGGACAATTTTTAACAAGCCAAGGTGCTGGCACACCAACATGGACAACACCAGCCAATGCTACTGCTTCTGTTACTGGATTTCTAAGTAATACTGATTGGACAACTTTTAATAATAAATTTAGTTTACCTACATTGACTAGTGGTTCTATCTTATTTTCAAATGGAACAACAATTGTACAAAATAATGCTAAACTATTTTGGGATGTAACAAATAGTCGCTTAGGAATTGGCAACAGTGCGCCAGCAAATACATTGCATATTAATGCTTCAACCTATGATTATTTAAAATACGGTATGGAGGATAGTCAAAATACTTTGAAACTTGGTTTTAATACAACTGGATGGGTATTTAGAACGGCTCAAAATTCCGGTAACACTTCTGACTTAAATATCATGTATGATAATGGTACTACTAAAACTGGTCGGATTACATTAAATCAAATAGGTGGTGTTGGTATCACTGGAGATTTAACTGCATCTGGTGATGTCACTGCTGTTGATGGATCTTTTACCACATTAAAAGTAGGCACATCTGGTTTAACTGCGTCTGCGACGAATGTTGGTATACTCAATTCGTCACCTTCATCTAAGTTTCATATTGGTACGGATGCGCAACACGCATTAAAATATGATTTTGATGCAGCATCTAGTACACTTCAATTAACGAGAGGTACTAATTATGCCTTTAAATTTTCTACAGGACAAAATAGTGGCGTGATGGAAAATTTGGTGATGTCTTATGTGAATGGAGCTACAACAACTGAATTGGTATACTATGATAAAACTGGAACAAGTAATTTTGCTAAAATAGCAACGCCCTCTTTAAAATTTACTGGTGGCACACCGGCTTTAGGAAAAGTGCTTACATCGGATGCCTCTGGAAACGCAAGCTGGGCTACTTTAAATGCAGTATCTTCTGTAGGCGCGATAGCTGGAACTTCAAATGCAAATGGTGCAACAATTACTTCAGGTGTATTAAATTTAACACCAGCAGATGCAACAATCGGTGGTGTATTAACTAATGGTGCGCAATCTATAGGTGGTAATAAAAGATTTTTTGGAGCAGTCACACTGAATGATAATATCCAACTTAATTTTTCTGGTTCAAATGGAGCAGGTGTGATATTCACCGGAGATGGAGATATGGTTGACAATAATGATGGGTATGGTACTATGCGTTTTACAAATGGTATTAAAATAAATAATGGCAATGGTAGTGCAGGTACTACCACTAATATAATATTGGCAGGTAATGGAAATATTACAGCTGCTGGTACTATTGAATCAGCTGGTTTTAAATTAACAGGTGGATCTCCTGGAGCTGGCAAGATGTTAACTTCAGACGCGAATGGTTTAGC
>JBFYPO010000124.1:0-52813 GCA_041303215.1 Asinibacterium sp.
ACTTCTCCTTTTATTTTAGCCTTTTTAGAAGAATTAACCGGGATTTTTTCATAATTCCATTCATTTCCATATCTTTGCAACCCCAAAATAAGTATGTCAAAACAACCGCTGATTAAACAAGATGGAGTAATTATTGAAGCACTGAGCAATGCTATGTTCAGAGTTAAGCTTGAAAATGGTCACGAAATCTTAGCAACAATTTCTGGAAAGATGCGTATGCACTACATCAGAATTTTGCCTGGAGATAAAGTGGGTGTAGAGATGAGTCCGTATGACTTAACGAGGGGCAGAATTATTTTCAGACACAAGTAGTAAGTTTTTTGTGTTGAAATTTTTTTGACAAAAATGGATTGAAAACATTAGGAATAAATATTTAAAAACAAAAAGATGAAAGTTAGAGCATCTATCAAAAAACGTAGTGCAGATTGCAAGATCGTTAAGCGTAAGGGCGTATTATTTGTGATCAACAAAAAGAATCCTCGCTTTAAGCAAAGACAAGGATAGTAAGACTTTCAGCGGAGACGCTAAAGTTTTAAACAAAACAAAAATTAAACAAAAAACAAGTTTTAGCATATGGCTCGTATTGCCGGTATAGACTTACCAAAAAACAAAAGAGGAGAAATAGGACTACAGTACATTTTCGGTATTGGACATTCAACTGCTCGTTACATTTTAGAAAAAGCAAACATCAGTTACGATAAAAAAGTAAATGAGTGGAACGACGAAGAGCAAACTGCAATTCGTAATATCATTAACGCTGAATTCAAAGTAGAAGGTGCTTTACGTAGTGAAGTTTCTATGAGCATTAAGCGTTTATTAGATATCGCTTGTTACCGTGGTTTACGTCACAGAAAAGGTTTACCTGTTCGTGGTCAACGTACTAAAACTAACTCACGTACTCGTAAGGGTAAGCGTAAGACAGTTGCTGGTAAGAAGAAAGTAGCTAAGAAATAATAATACATAGGGTAGTCACTCCGGTGACTACCTTTTGTTATATAAATCCGACAAAGTTAGATCCTGTATTTACTACAGGGGAGATTTACTCGGTTTCCGCTTCGGCGGAATTTCAATTTAAATAACCCGCTCATTTTACAAGTGTATTTCATGCGTAAAAAGGGCACACCTCAAAAAAAATGGCAAAACCAAACAAAGCACAGAACAGTGCAAAAGCCGCTGCAAAGAAGAGAGTCGTAAAAGTGGACGCTTCTGGTGAAGTTCGTATCAGCGCAACCTTCAACAATTTAATTATCGCTTTCACTAACAAAGCAGGTCAAGTTATCAGCTGGAGTAGTGCAGGTAAAATGGGCTTTAGAGGTTCTAAAAAGAACACTCCATACGCAGCTCAAATGGCAGCAGCAGATGCAGCGAAAGTAGCATTAGACGCTGGTGTTAAAAGAGTAGAAGTATTTGTAAAAGGTCCAGGTTCTGGAAGAGAAGGTGCGATCCGTTCAATTTCTCAATCTGGTATTGAAGTGATTTCTATCCGTGACGTAACGCCTATGCCACATAACGGATGTCGTCCTCCAAAACAAAGAAGAGTATAATTACTGCAATTTATTTTAACTATTTATAAACCAGGATGCATCATTGATTTTAGATTTTTACGGATGATGCGTCGACATTAAAAAATCACAAAAAAGCAACATTATGGCACGTTACACAGGCCCCAAAACAAAAATTTCCCGCATTTTCGGCGAACCTATTTTAGGTAACGCAAAATGGTTGGGTAAAAACAGCAACCCTCCAGGACAACACGGTGCACAACGCAAGCGTAAGCAATTAGGTGAGTATGCATTACAGTTGAGAGAGAAGCAAAAAGCAAAGTATACATATGGCGTATTAGAGCGTCAATTCCGTAAGACTTTCGAAGAAGCATCTCGTTTAAAAGGTGTTACTGGTGAGAACTTGATCAAATTATTAGAAGCTCGTTTAGACAATACAATTTTTAGAATGGGATTGGCTGCTAGCCGTCCTGAAGCACGTCAATTAGTGGCACACAAGCACATCGCTGTAAACGGTGATGTAACAAATGTGCCTTCTTATACATGTCGTCCAGGTGACATCATCACTTACCGTCCTAAGAGTGCTCATAATTCATCAATCGTAAGCAAGCAACGTGCAAGAAACACTAAGTTTAGCTGGGTAGATTGGAATGAAACTACGAATACTGGTACATTCATTACAATGCCTGAGCGCGAAGCAGTTCCTGAGAATATCAAGGAGCAATTGATTGTAGAATTGTACTCTAAATAATAGTAGCACTTAACAAAATTGCTTTCTGAGGAAAGCATCAAATAAAAAAAAGTAGTAACATGGCTATATTAAGTTTTCAAAAACCGGATAAAATTGTTTTACAAAAAGCAAATGATTTCGAAGGACAATTCGAATTCCGTCCATTGGAGCCAGGCTTTGGTTTAACATTAGGTAATGCCCTAAGAAGAGTTTTATTAAGCTCTTTAGAAGGTTTTGCTATCGTTGGAATCAAGATAGAGGGAGTTGATCATGAATTTGCTACGATCAAAGGAATTACTGAAGACGTAACTGAAATGATCTTAAACTTAAAGCAAGTTCGTTTTAAGCGCAAGGCAGATCAAGACGTAAGTTCAGAAAAAATTACTTTATCAATTAAAGGTGGAAGCGAATTTAACGCAGGTCATATTGGTGAAGCTTCTCAACAATTCCAGGTAATGAACCCAGAATTAGTGATTTGTTTCATGGATCCAACCGCTAAATTAGACATTGAATTAACGATCCAAAAAGGTCGTGGATATATTCCTGCTGAAGAGAATAAATTAAAAGATATGCCTTTCGGTTATATCGCGATTGATTCTATTCATACGCCAATCAAGAACGTGAAATACGTGATGGAAAACTATCGTGTGGAGCAAAGAACAGATTACGAAAAATTAATCTTAGAAGTTGCTACAGATGGTACGATTCATCCTGAAGATGCTGTAAAGCAAGCTTCTAGAATCTTGATTCAACACTTCATGATCATCACAGATGAAAACATTACTTTCGACAACAAAGAAGATAAGAAAGAAGATGTAGTAGATGAGCAAGTTTTACAATTAAGAAAAGTATTAAAAACTCCATTAGAAGATTTGGATCTTTCAGTACGTGCGTTCAATTGTTTGAAAGCTGCTAAAATTAACAGCTTGAGCGAATTGGTACAATACGAACAAGAAGATTTAATGAAGTTCAGAAACTTCGGTCAAAAGTCATTATCTGAAATCGAGCAAGTATTGATCGAAAGAGGATTGAGCTTTGGAATGGACTTAGGAAAATTAGGATTAGACAAATTAGATTTACAATAGTCAACACGCGTAAGCGACAGCTATTTAAATCATTATTGATAACCGAGCGAAAGCTCAAACCTTACAATTCCTGACACGGTGTAAGGATAAAACTTAAAAGTCATGCGTCACGGAGACAAAAACAACAACCTTGGAAGAAAAAAGGCACACAGAGAAGCCTTATTGATGAACTTAGCTTGTCAAATTATCACGCACAAGCGTATCGTTACTACTTTAGCTAAAGCTAAAGCATTAAGAAAATACGTTGAGCCATTGATTACGAAGACAAAGAAAGCAGGTAGCAAGGAAGAAATTAGCCATAACCACAGAATCGTGTTTAGTTATTTAAACGACAAAGCTGCTGTGAAAGAATTATTTACAGTAGTAGCGCCTAAAATTGCTACTCGTCCAGGTGGATACACTCGTATCATTAAATTAGGTATTCGTCCAGGTGACAATGCTGAAAAAGCGATGATCGAATTAGTAGACTTCAACGAAATCTATGGCAACTCAATAGCTTCTGCTACTGAACCAGCTAAAAAGACACGTAGAAGTAAATCAACTGCAGCGCCTAAGAAAGCAGCTGAAACTGCTGCTCCAGCAGAGGAAGCACCAGTTGAACCAACTGCATCTGCTGAAGAAACACCATCAGCTGAATAATGAATTAATTCATTTCACATATAAGGCAAGACTTTGGTCTTGCCTTTTTTTTGCCTATTTTTGAATTCTTAAACCTCAATTTCAATATGACCACACAATCAGCAATTTTAGTTTTAGCAGATGGCAATGTTTTCCATGGTCAAGCTTTTGGGAAAATTGGTACGACTACTGGTGAAATTTGTTTTAATACAGGTATGACTGGTTACCAAGAAGTGTTTACTGATCCAAGTTATACTGGACAGGTCATTATCATGAGTAATGTGCATATTGGAAATTATGGTGTTAAGGCAACCGATGTAGAAAGTAAGTCAGTAAAAATTCATGGGCTGATTGGGAGAAATTTAGAAGAAAAATTTAGTCGTGCACAAGCAGATGGTAATTTAAACGATTACTTAATTGAAAATAATATAGTCTCAATAGAAGGGTTAGATACTAGGGCATTGGTAACCCATGTTCGTCAGTCTGGTGCCATGAATTGTATTATCTCTTCTGATAATTTAGACGTGGATGCATTGAAAGCACAGTTGGCAAAAGTGCCTAGCATGGATGGATTAGAATTAGCGAGTTCCGTAAGTACAAAAGAAATATATGAGTTAGGGGATGTACATTCCGAACTTAAAATTTCTGTGTTAGATTTTGGGGTGAAGCAACATATTCTTCAATGTTTGATAGATAGAGGTGCACATATAAGAGTCCATCCTGCAAAGACCGATTTTGCTACTTTAAAGGCATTTAATCCAACGGGGTATTTCTTGTCCAATGGGCCAGGGGATCCAGCACCAATGGACTATGCGGTGCAAACGATTAAGGCAATTTTAGCAGAAAAGAAACCATTGTTTGGCATTTGTTTAGGACATCAATTATTGGCTTTGTCCAATGACATTCCTACTTTTAAAATGCACCATGGTCATAGAGGCTTAAATCATCCTGTTAAAAATTTGATTACGGGCAGGTCAGAAATTACTACTCAAAATCATGGTTTTGGAGTGGATCCTGAAGCAGTAAAAAAACATCCAAATGTAGAAATAACGCATGTCAATTTAAATGACGAATCTATTGAAGGAATTCGTTTAAAAGACCGACCTGCATTTAGTGTACAGTATCATCCTGAAGCAACACCTGGTCCACATGATAGTCGTTATTTATTTGATGATTTTATAGCTTTAATGAAAGCGAACTAATACTTTTAAAAAATGTACTATGCTTAAAATTGCCATCATCAATGGGCCTAATTTAAATCTGTTAGGTAAACGTGAACCAACAGTGTATGGTAATGAAAGTTTCGAAGACTATTTCAATCAATTGAAGCAAGCATTTCCATCCGTTCATTTTACCTATTACCAATCCAATATAGAAGGAGAATTGGTGAACGCGATTCAAGAATTTGGATTCAATCAGGATGGAATTATTTTAAATCCTGCTGCTTACACACATACCTCTGTGGCTATTGGAGATGCCATCGCATCAATACAAACACCTGTCATAGAAGTGCATATCAGCAATGTACATGCAAGAGAAGATTTTAGAAAAATTTCCCATGTATCTGCAAAAGTGATAGGCTCTATTGTTGGGTTAGGTTTAAACGGATATCATTTAGCTACCACATGGTTTGTGGATCAAGCTGCAAATAAATAATTTAAGTAAATTTAAATACTTAGTCCATGCAATCTAAGAGGATGGATTATGCTCAAAAAACAAAATGGTTAATTGGTGTTGCCATCCTTGTAAAATTGACTTTGTCTTTTTTACTAGAATTAGGCAATGACGAAGTGTACTATTATACGTATGCAGTTCAGCCTGATTGGAATCATTTTGACCATCCACCAATGGTAGGATGGATGATTCAATTGTCTACGCTGAACTTGCAATGGGTATCCACTTTGTCGATGCGTTTAGGGAGTATACTTGCTGCGGCTGTCTCCACATGGATGGTATTCAGCACAGGAAAGATGCTACATTCTGAACGTGCTGGATGGATTGCTTCTTTGTTGTATACTTTTTCAATTTATACATCTATCATTGCGGGTTTATTTATCATGCCAGATAGTCCACAATTATTATTTTTTACTTGGAGTATCTACTTGATGACAAAATGGGTGATGAAGCCTCATTTGTTTACGGTGATCAATTGGCTTGGATTAGGATGCTTGATAGGCTTGGCTACATTGAGTAAAGTGCATGGCTTGTATTTATGGGCTGGATTTGGTGCGTTTATTTTATTTCATCAAAGTAAAACACTCAAGCAACCTTATTTATATATTGCAGCGGGCATTACGTTAGCTTTGATTTTGCCCATTGTTTATTGGAATATTGACAATGATTTTATCACGTATAAATTTCATTCAAAACGCGTTTTACATACCGGTATTCAGTTAGAGAGTTTAGTACAACAAATGGCAGGAGAGTTGCTTTACCAAAATCCAATGGTGTATGTGAGTTGCTTGATTCCTTTGATCCGATTTAAAAAGTTAAAGTCCATATTTCAAGGTCCACAGCATCAGTCAAGTGCGGTTTTGTACTTATTATTATGGCTGAGCCTCCCATTGATTTTTTTGTTTTGGACCATATCTTTATTCAATCCAACATTGCCGCATTGGACAGGTCCGGGTTTTATTGCCTTATTTATAATTGCTGGGGTGTATTGGTCTGAAGCCTCTGATTTGTTATTCCCAATTTTGTCCAAATGGGCACTAGGATTTGTAGGGTTGTTGATTATTGGGTTTGTTTTATTGGTGCATGTATTCCCTGTTCAATTAGGGTCTACATCATCCGAAAATTTGGGGGAATACAATCCAATCAATGATGTAACAGGCTGGACGCAATTTAGCGCCGAATTTAGCCAGCTCGTAACAAAGGATGTAAACAATGGCATCATGATGGACAAGTCGCCCATTATCGTCTCTAAATGGTTCCCAGCAGGGCATATTTTATTTTATACCGCAAGGCCTATTCAAAAGCAGGTCATCGCGATGGGTGGTTTAGAAGACGTACATAAATTTGCCTGGTTAAATCAAGTTCAACCCAGTTTACAAATAGGGCAGGATGCTTATTTTATCCAACCTTCGAATCTGCCATTTGATCCAACTCCTTTAGTGTTGCCTTATTTTGAAAAGCAAGCAAAAACGGATACGATCCAGGTTGTAAAAAAGGGATTGTTGCTCCGTTCTTTTTATGTATACCGATTTAAAGATTGTAAAAAATTACCGGCACCCATTTTGCCTAAAAAATAAAGTTTTCAAAGTCTTTTTTATAGGAAATACTAACCCCTTGTCGGTTTCTTCTTCCCATACTTCCTCCAATGATGTCTAAACTGTTTCTGTTAAAGACAATGGCCCTTAGTTTTCTGTCTTTTGTTAATATAAATTCAATGTTTAAATCAGGAAGCCATTGGAAATTATTATTTTGAATACTGGAAGCAGCCCTTAAGTTAAAATCAAAATCACCCCCTAGGTTAATGACTACTTTATCATTGAAAAAGCTTCTACCTAATTTAAGGTTGACCCTTTGACGATCTATTTTATTTGAATTAATGGCAATGCTTCCACCAGTAGGGTCTAATAAATTTCCACTATTGTATACTTTCGATCCAATATCAAAACGAAGGCTTTGATCCCCAGTGACTTTGTTCAATAAATTGCTTACAGACTTATTGATCTCTCTAGTTAACAATTGAGATATGGTGTTTATACCAATGGTCGTCACACTATACGCATTATTACTATTTCCTGTATTGAAACCAACTGGCGCAAAAGAATTGAATACAATTAAGAAGGAAACTTGTTTAATGATCTCATTGTCATCACGTTCTAGACGGGAAATAAATTGAGAAAATTCATTGTCAGTACTGATTGGATTGCCAGGAGGAAAGGCCAATGAAAATTGAATATCAGGTCTTGCTAATTTATTTCTAAGTGCGGCAATGACATATACATTACCTCGATATGATTTTACAGCATTGCTAAAATTGGCATTGCCTACCAGTTCGTTTAAACTGACTCTTTCTGCAGTATACCTTGCATCTACATGAATATCTGCCTCATAAGGGTTTCCTGTCCACTCTATAAAGTTACCTGCTTCTGGAATGAGTTCAAATGGCTTCCTAATGAAAGATTGAAAATTAAAATCATATTTTCCTCTTTCAATATTGTATTTGCCACGCATCGTTAATGGTTCAATATTACCTGCTCTAATTTTGATACGGCCATTTCCAACCGCCTTGATAACATCCCCTGTAAGCTCATCCAAAATCACATCGATTTGTGTTTTATTATTGGCACTTACATCTAAATCCACTACTAAATTATAGGTAGGAGGTTCTGTGGTATTAACTAAAGACTTTCCTAATTTTTTGAAAACAATAAATTCTGATTTGCCAGTTTCTTTACTGGTGGCATTAGGCAAGTAGATATGTGCACTATCATTGACCTCTGCATTGATCGTCATTTTAATATTTTCCTCTGGTCCACGAATTGTCATGGCTGCTTTGCCTACGGCTTGTCCATAGAAATAGCTATTGTCCATGACATCCATGTTCAATAATTCTACTTTAGGACTTTGCATTTCCATATCATATTCAAGGTGCTTGAATCGTTGATGTATTATCTTGCCTTTGAATTGCGCCGTTCTATTGAGTTTGTCTTTTACTTGAATGTTGCCAAAATCGATACCTTCCTCATTGAATCGAATTGTGGCCGTATCTACAAAGTAATTTACTTTAGTATAATCTACTTTGAAAGCCGCTTGTTGTAGGGTGGCTTGACCACGTAAATCTGGATTTTCAATACGACCCCCAAAATGGATCTTGCCGCTAGCTTTTCCTTTTAAATCTGTCAATACATTTCCTATAAACTCTTGAATCAACCCAAAGTCAGAATGATGTAAGGTTAGGGTAGCATCCAATGGGTTTAGACTATCCTGAATGGCATAACTACCAATGGCTGAAAGATTATAATTGCTATTAGGACAATCTATCTTAAATGGAACGATGCCTGTTTTGGCATTGTATGCAGCATTTAAAGTGGTTGTGCCTAGCAAATTGGAGTTAAAACTAAATTGTTGTATGGCACTGCTTAGATTCAAAGAAAAGTTTTCATTGATTTGATTCAAGTCAATGGATGCATTGATTTCACCTTCCAATTTGGGGTAACTGAAAAAGACATTGGTGATATCTCCTAAGATGACGTTTTCTAATTTAACTTGTAATCCGTTTTTATCTGTTGGGTGATTTTGAAATGCAATTTTTTGTAAACCTTGGGTAATGTTAAATTGCTTTGCATAGGTATTATTCTTCCTAAATGAAATTTCACCTTGATGTTGAATGTTCCATTTTTTTTCATTTAAAACAAAGGAAGAGGGTAGACATTTTAACACAAAACCATCAGAGAAGGTATTGATTTTTCCTGCGAAGTCAATTGAAGCAAGCGCAGATTTACTTTCTGCTTTTAAATCAAAAATGGACTGGTCTTTTGAAGTGGTGATATGCAATAAAGGGTTGCTTAAATGAAAGCTATCTGTTACATTAAATTGCGTGCCAGAAAGTGCAAGTTTTAAACTGTCTTTATTCCCTGTGCCCACCACTTCTCCATTGGATAGCGCATAATTTTTCCATTGTGCATAAGGCAGTTTTGCTTTTAACTGTAGTGCTTTTTTATCCGTGTCTATCGTTCCTTCAAGAGACATATTATTGAATCCTGAAAATTCGTTTTTGAATATACGGATATAGGGCTCAAAATAATTGGTCTTCACTTGAATAGAGAAACTTTGATTCACCGGCGCTTCTCTTAAAGGCGCTATGTAATTAGGGATATAGCCTTGTAAGAAATATTGGACACTATTGGGTAATTGGTTGATATTGAATTTACCAGTAATGCTAGCTTGTATATCGTCACTCGATAAAACAAGTTTCTTTTTCCCATCTGTTATATTGGACTTTAGGGAAATAGAATCAAAGTTGATGGTTGTTGTATTGCCTTTTAATTTACCGTTATAAAATTTAGCAAATCCAATAAAGTTATCAATGTTTGAACCTTCAAAATTTACATCCAAAAGTCCGGTAAGTTGAATTTTATTTTCTGAAAAATTTAAGGCACTCAAATTTGCATTGGTTAAATCACCCACCGCATTGAAACTTGGATTCGTATTTTTAAAGTCAACTTCTAGATTACTAATGAAGTTGATATTAGGGTCTTTAATTTTTATACTACCATTGTAAGCTTGTTTCTGTAGTACGCCATTGGTTTGTAAATGAGCATAGGTATAACCATTGAATTGTATAGAATCAATTTGGCCTTCTATATTTGTTTTGATCTTTTCTAATGTAAAGGAGCTCCCTGCAATCTTACCCGTAAAGTTGAGTAATCCTAAAGAAGGAATTTTAAATAGTTTGCCCGCATTCAGTTGTTTTGCATTTACACTACCTTCGTAAATAGGTTCATTATTGGCAGGAAACTTTAGTCGAATAGAAGTAGAAGCAGTTCCAATATCAGTGGCTAAATTGCCTTTTGCTATAAAGTCATAAATTGTCCCTGATACATTACCCTTATAATACAAGTTGCCAAATACATCTAGTGGAAGGTCTTTTAATGCTTTAATGGATGGGATCCAACCGCCTAGATCTTGCATCGATGTTTTTAAACTTATTTGATTCAATTCAATTTGAGTTTGCTTCATGTCAGGAATTCCTTTCATGGACAAATCTCCAGTGATAAATGAGGCACCATATTGTGCAGATAAATTACTAGCCTTAAATGCGTCTACAGTTCCACTGAAATTGAAACTCGTATTTATCTTTTGATTTAAATTTTTCAATGTGGGCGCAAAAAAGGCAATATCATCAGATGCAACTAATGATTTGGTAATCCTTGCTTTCATGGTCACCTTTTGCATGTATGCTTTGAAATCTGGTATAAAGTCCTTGTATTCCATCGCATAATAATCACCAATGGTACTTTTATTGGTTTTTAAGCTGAGTGCTCCAAACTCCATAATTTCTGGAGTCATTCTAAATTGTGTTGCTAATTGCTGAATCACAAAACCAGATCTTTCTTTCACGGATAATTTAACATTCCCGCGGATAGTGTCTGCAGTCATTTGGGCATCCTTAATACTTGCATTTAAATCATGCATTCGGATGTGTTCCTCATCAAAATAGGCAACTGGTTTGCCAAAACCATATTCAATCCAAATTTTTCCTTGCACCACTTCAATTTCCTTTGCGAGGATGCGCTTATTTGTACTATTGAAATACAATTCATTTTTGGATCGAATTGTATTTTTCTTTTTTGAAGGAGGGGCCAATCCTGGCTTATCCAAAACGTAGTAAAAGGGCTTGTCTAAAATCAGCTTTTCAATTTCAATGTTTTCATTTTGAAATTGATTAAAATTGACTAGTATATGTTTTGCTTCCAACTTTGTAGTGGATCCAATCCATTCATCGTCTTGTATGAGTCGAATATTGGTAAAGTCTATTTTCTTTAAATCAATTGTTTCAGCAGATTGTTTACTTGTATCTTTTGATTGAAAATGATCAACTAAAAATTGATAGTTCCATACGGGTGTTTTTCTATGCAAATAGATACTTGCTTTTTCTAAGCCAATATATCGAATGACTGGATTTTTACTAGAGAACAATATTTCCGACACCCTAAGTTTGAGTGTCTTCGCAAATAATAATGTGTCTTTTTGTTGATCACGAATTAAGACATTTTGTAGATCCACTCTGTTGAATAGAGAAAAACTTAAACCCTCTAATTGAACTTCTGTGCCCATGGATTGACTCATGCTTCGTGCAATTTGACGGCCTAATTTTTCCTGTACAATTGGCAAAAGCAAAAGTAGGTAGGAAAGCAAAAGCAAACCTATAAAGGAAGCAATTAGTATGCGTAGGATACGAAGCTTATTATTGAGCAAGGGGAGTTGTTTAAGTTGGTTACGAAGCTTTAATATCCAGCTACACTATCATCGCCGCGTTTATCACCTGCAGCAACTCTATTTCCATTTGGTAAAATCATGATGCCTTCCATTCTACCAAAGGCACCTCTTTTAGTAATGGTATATCCTTTTTCTTTCAATTGATTCACGGTTGCTTCAGGGAAATCAGCTTCTACGCTTACCACATCTGGTAAATGTTGGTGGTGAAACCTTGGGGCGTCAATGGCTGCCTTTAAAGTCATTTTATGATCGATGATATTCACTAAGCCCTCATAGACTTGATTGGGGATAGTGGTACCACCTGGTGTACCCATTGTGATATAAGCTTGATTGTTTTTTGTTACTAGTGTAGGGGTCATAGAACTCAACATTCTTTTTCCTGGTTGAATAGCATTGGCTTCTCCACCTAATGCACCATACATATTTGGAACACCAGGTTTGATGCTAAAGTCATCCATCTCATTGTTCAATAAAAAACCAGCGCCACCAACAATTGTTTTATTACCGTAAGTGTCATTTAAAGTGGTGGTTACGGAAACCATATTACCCGCAGCGTCAATTACACTAAAATGAGTGGTTTGCTCACTTTCTTTCGCGCTACCTGCCTGAATCATTTGGCTCTTGCCTGCTACACCAGGTTGGTAATCTTTCATGCGTGCTTGCGCATAAGCGTTACTGGTTAAAGTGGTGGTGGGTACTTTCCAAAAATCTGGATCACCCATATGTTCAGCTCTATCCGCATAGGCCCTGCGTTGTGCTTCCACCATTAGGCTTACAGACTCGAAAGTATTGGCACCCATTACTCCAACAGGATAAGGGGCAATCATTTGCATCATTTGTGCTATCAAAATACCACCACTTGAAGGTGGGGCAAAGCTAATGATATGATGTCCTCTATAATCGAACTCAATTGGTTTTCTAAATTGTGGGGTATATTTTTTTAGGTCTTCTAAGCTAATCACCCCTTTACTGTGCTTCATTTCTGCTACAATCATTTCGGCTGTTTCGCCTTCATAAAATCCTGCTTTTCCTTTTTGTTGAATGCGTTGAATGGTAGCTGCTAATTCGGGCTGGTATAAAGTATCGCCCGCTTTCCAATTTTCTTTTCTAGTAAAAGCAGATGCTTGCGCACTGTTTTTAATAAAGTTTTTTCTTTCTGCGTTCAATCCTCTTGCTTCTCTTTCTGTTATCACAAATCCATTTGCCGCTAATTCATAAGCGGGTTGCAAAAGGGTCTTCATTGAAAATTTTGCAAAGGGAAGTGCACTGAACATACCGGCCACACTGCCTGGTACGCCAGAGGCAGAAGCTCCAGCTCTTGACATGCCTTCTATCGGATTGCCTTTTTCATCAAGGTACATATCTCTATGTGCTTTGCTTGGTGCTGCTTCACGATAGTCAATACCCATTAAAACACCCTCTTTATTTCTAGAAAGTAGAAATCCGCCACCACCAATATTGCCTGCACCTGGGTAAACTACTGCAAGGGTAAATTGTACTGCTATAGCTGCGTCAAATGCATTGCCTCCATCTTTCATAATCGCTGCGCCAACCATACTCGCCAAGGGATGGGCAGAGGTGACAGCTGCTTTTTGATAGGACTGCTCTTTAATAATGGTATATTGGTATGGATTGACCTGAGGATGTTGCTTAAAAAAAGATTGCGCATTGCCCAAGTTAATGCACTGAAAAAGGGCAGATCCAATAAAGCATAAAACCATGAATTTCTGTTTCATAGAGGGTAGATTGAGCAAGTAAATTACTTAATTATTCAGGTATCAACAACACCTGTGGAGACTTGTGTAAAACTAGTTGAAGGCACACCCATTTTGCCCCCAAAAAAGACCTATTTTTAATACCTATTAATATCCAATTTATGCAACAAAAATCTGTGTTTAAATCCATTTTGTGGGTAAGTTTATTTATCCTGCCATTTTCATTGCTTGCGCAAGTAGTTAGTCCGGAACAATTTCTGGGTTATAAAGTGGGTACTCGATTCACGAGACACCATCAAATTGTAAACTATTTTACGGCGATCGCGCAGGCTAAATCAGACATGGTAAAGCTGATTCCTTATGGTAAAACCAATGAGGGAAGAGATTTAATGGTAGCCGCAATTGGAACACCAGAAAATATAAAAAATCTAGAACAAATTAGAAAACATAATCTTGGCCTTGTTCAAGGGACAGTGCAAGACATCAATCAGCCAGGAATTGTTTGGTTGAGTTATAATGTGCATGGTAATGAACCTGCTTCATCTGAGGCTGCGATGCTTACTTTGTTTGCATTAGTGGATCCATCCAATATGGATACAAAAAAATGGTTGCAAAATACAGTTGTGATGATTGATCCATGTATTAATCCTGATGGTAGAGATCGTTATGTAAACTGGTATAACAATGCAGTTGGCACACAATACAATGCGGATCCATCAGCAAGAGAACATATGGAGCCATGGCCTGCAGGTAGAACCAACCATTATAATTTTGATCTAAATAGAGATTGGGCATGGCAAACACAAGTAGAAACGCAACAAAGAATCCCACTTTACCAAAGTTGGTATCCTCAAGTGCATGTGGATTTTCACGAGCAAGGCTATAATGAGCCTTATTATTTTGCGCCTGCTGCAGAACCTTTACACGATGTGTTGACGCCATGGCAAAGGTCTTTCCAAGATCAAATTGGGAAAAACCACGCAAAATATTTCGATAAAAACAATTGGTTATTCTTTACAAAAGAACGTTTTGATTTGTTGTATCCTTCTTATGGAGATACGTATCCAATGTACAACGGTGCAATTGGTATGACTTATGAGCAAGGGGGCATCAATGCAGGATTAGGCGTGGAAGATAATAGTAAGGATACTGTCACACTTGTCGCTAGAGCAACGCATCATTTTACAACAAGTTTATCTACCATTGAAATATGTGCTGCAAATAAAAACGCGTTATTGGAAAATTTCAAAAAGTATTATGATAATAGTCGTCAAGGAACAGTTTCTGATTACAAGACATTTATCATGACTGCAAAAAATGCCAATCAGCTGGAAGCCTTAGCTAGTTTATTAAAGAAGAACAACATTGAATACGGTACTTTAAAAAATACAGAAACAAAGTTTAAAGCATTTGATTACTACACAAAGAAAGAAGCAGATTTTGTAAATGAAGGATATACTTTGGCAGTGAACGTAACGCAACCACACAGTGTATTGGCGCGTGTATTATTGGAGCCTGTAACACAAGTGAATGATTCAAACACCTATGATATTACTGCGTGGTCATTACCTTATGCTTACGGTGTGCATGGTTATGCAACCAAGCAAGCTATGTCTATCGAGCCAGGATTTAACTATGTTGCGCCTGCAATCACCACTAGTGCTTATGGCTATATTATTCCATACCATTCATTTGCTTCAGGTAAAGCATTGGCGCACTTGTTAAAGAACAATGTAAAAGTGCGTTATGCAGAAAAGCCGTTCACGATGAATGGCAGAAATTTTGATATTGGTAGTTTGATTGTTTTGAAAACGAGCAATCAAGCTAATTGGAGTGATATCACTAAATCGGTTTGTAGCAGTTTAAATATTGAAGCTGTAGCAGTAAATACAGGTTATGCAGAAAAAGGAGCTGATTTTGGTTCTCCGGATGTGCCAATTATCAATCAAGCTCCTAAAGTAGCCATGTTAACAGGTGAATATGTGGCTGCATTGTCAGCAGGAGAGGTTTGGAGTTTCTTTGATCAACAATTAAACTACCCAATTACTCAGTTAACCTATACGCAATTGGGCAGAATTGATGTAGATCAATATGATGTCATTATTGCGCCAGATGGACAATACAGAGATTTAAATTCAAAATCAATTACAGACAAATTACAAGCTTTTCTCAGAAAAGGTGGCATTATGATTGCATTAGAAAATGCAGCTAGCACATTGGCTTCTAATAGCGACTGGGGTATTAAAATAAAAGATGCATCAAAAGAAGACAAAGCATCTGTTCAACAATTAGTGAAATATGCGGATAGAGAAAAGGAGTTTTTAAAGACTTCTATCCCAGGTGCAATCTATAAAACATATATGGATGAAACTTATCCTTTAGGATTTGGTACCAATGGTATTTATTTTAACCTAAAGCAGGACAGGGTATTGTTTGAGCCGTCTAATTCAGCAATCAATGTTGGAAGCTTCAAAAAAGATAGTTATGTAACAGGATTCGCAGGCGTGAAAGCGAAAGCTGCATTGGAAGAGGGGGTTGTAATTGGTGTAAAACAAGTAGGCGCAGGAAAATTGATTTACATGACAGATGATCCAATTTTCAGAAACTTCTGGGAGGCTGGTAAGTTGATTTTAACCAACGCAGTTTTTTTACACGGTAAATAGTTTTTTTAGATTTTATTTTGTCCTATGAAAAAGCTGACTTTGTTTTTGTTGAGTGTGATAAGTTTTGTGCCTTCTTTTTATGCACAAAAAAATAGCACAGAAATTTATACTCAATTAAAACAAATGGAGGTGTTAGGTAGTGTCCTTTATATAGCAGCACATCCTGACGATGAAAACAACGCATTCTTACCTTATCTAACAAAAGAGCGCTATTATAGAACCGCTTATTTAAGTTTAACTAGAGGGGATGGTGGTCAGAATTTAATTGGTAAAGAACAAGGGATTGAATTGGGTTTAATTAGAACCCAGGAATTGTTGGCTGCAAGAATGCAAGATGGTGCGGAACAATATTTTTCTACTGCCTATGAGTTTGGCTATAGTAAATCGGCTAAAGAAGCTTTAGCTATTTGGGACCATCAAAAAGTGCTGAGTGATGTGGTTTGGGTGATTCGAAAATTTCAACCAGATGTGATTATCACCAGGTTCCCCGGAGATGCAAGAGCAGGACATGGGCATCATGCAGCTTCCTCCATCATTGCACAAGAAGCTTACATTGCAGCAGCTGATCCAAAACAGTTTCCAGAACAACTTAAATATGGGGTACAACCTTGGAAGGCAAAGCGTATTTTATGGAACACTTTTAATTTTGGAACAGTCAATACCACCAATGATAATCAACTAAAGTTAGAAGTAGGAGGGTACAATCCTATCATAGGAAAAAGCTATGGGGAGATTGGTGCCGAAGCAAGAACCATGCATAAGAGTCAAGGAGAAGGAAGACCAAGACGAAGAGGGTCTTACTTTGAATTTTTCCAACATCTTAATGGTGATACTGCAAAGAAGGATTTCATGGAAGGTGTAAACACCAGTTGGGCTCGTATACAGGCTCCTGCCATTCAAGGAAATTTAACTAAACTAGTAAACAGCTTTAATATAAATGATCCTGCAGCTTCGGTTCCTGCATTGGTAAAATTATACCAACAAATTAATGCATTACCTAATTCCAATTGGAAGAATTATAAGTTGGATCAAGTACAGGAGCTTATAAAATCATGTGCTGGAATTTATGCAGAAGCTACTACCAATCAACAACAAGTTATTGCAGGTGAAACTGTAAAAGTTCAATTTTTATTGAATCAAAGAAGTAATGTTAATTCATTTTTGCAAGCTGTTCAATTACCATTGAAGGATACCTTATTAAATAAATCATTATTTAATAATCAAAATGTTGAATTTAGTTACCTTTTTAAAATTCCTGAAAACAAAGACCTCACTCAACCTTATTGGTTAAATAAACCAAAGAAAGAAGGCATGTTTGTTGTAGATGATCAATTGTTAATAGGTAAGTCTGAAAATGATCCCGAATTTGAAGGAGTGGTCAATGTTGAAATTGAAAAGCAATTATTTAGTTTTAAAATTCCGGTACAATTTAAATACTTGGATCCAACAAAAGGAGATGTATACCAACCCATAGCTGTGGTGCCTGCTATTGAGTTAAAATACAGTAAGGATGTTTATTTAGTGGAGCCTGGCGCACCAATTAAATTAATTGCTCAAACAAAAGATCACAAAGGAAATATAGCAGCTAAAGATGTAATTTATAAGGCAAGTGAATTACCAACTGAACTATTTTCCATTCATACAAAATCAATCGCATACGGGCATATTCCAACCATAACCTATATTCCTAACGAATCTCCAAAAATTGTTGTGCTGAATGTAAAAAATACATCCAAGCAGGTTGGCTATATTGATGGGGCTGGTGATAAATTGCCCGAGGCATTAATTGAATTAGGGGCTCAAATAACTTATTTAACTGAGGCAGATATTACGACAGAAAAATTAAAAGCATTTGATGCAATTGTAGTAGGTATTCGTGCTTTTAATATGCATGCTTACTTGTCAGATAAACAAGCTATTTTGAACGATTACATTGCTTCAGGTGGTAATTTAATTGTTCAATACATTAAGAGCAATCAAGTGGGCACACAAAATATTAAAATGGGACCTTATCCATTTACCATAAATTCAGGTAGACGTGTGACGGAGGAAAATGCTACAGTCACATTTACATTGCCTAATCATCCAGTTTTAAATAGTCCGAATACGATTACAGCGGATGATTTTAATAACTGGGTACAAGAGAGAAGTACTTATCAAGCAGAAAATATAGATCCTCGTTTTCAATTGCCTTTGCAAATGAATGATACAGGAGAAGCGCCAAGTTTGGGAAGTTTATTGATTGCACCTTTTGGTAAAGGTAATTTTGCCTATGTAAGTCTTGCGTTATTTAGACAACTTCCAGCGGGTAATCCTGGAGCCTATAAGTTATTCGCTAATTTAATTTCTTTACCCAAAAATCAATAGGTTATGAAACAGCGCAGAAAAATTAGTTTCTTCATGCTATTGGTGATTGGACTCGGTATTGGATGGATGCTTAAGAACGTGAAAATTGGCCTTATCATCGGTATTGTAATGGGCTTACTCCTCACTCGTTTTGTGAATCCAACCAAATCGGGTAGCCAACGCAAAAGCAATTAAACCAAGCCCGGTTACGAGTAAACCACTTAACATCATTTTTGTTCCAGTAGAGTAGAAAATGGCTGCCCAAATGACAATGGCAATAAAGAGTGGAATAGGGAAGAAAGGCATACGCCAAGGGAAAAAATCTTTCCCTTTTCTTTTATATAATATCAATAATCCAATTGCTTGACCAATAAATTGGATCATGATACGCATGGCAAGGATACCGTCTATTACTTCTTTTAATCTAAAGAGTAAACTAAACACAAAAGCAATAGCGCCCAATACCAATAAGGAACGGTGTGGAAAATGCAATGTAGGATGTAACTTGGCGAAAAAAGAAAAGAAAGATTTATCCTGTGCTGCTGCATAAGGGATTCTACTATAGCCCAAAGTAGCAGAGAATACAGATGCAAATGCAACCATTAATATAAGGACTGTGGCAATCGCGCCCGCATTTTGTCCATAGAGCGTTTTGATATAATCACTCACTACAAATTTACTATTCACTATGGTGTCAAAAGGTAATACACTTGCCACACTCACATTCATAGCAAGGTATAAAATAGTAATCCCAGTGATAGATATAAACATACTTCTTGGAATATTCTTGGTAGGGTTTTTAATCTCTGCCCCTAAATGGCAAACGTTGTAATAGCCTAAATAACTATAGACAGTTTTGACACTTGCAAAACCTAATGCAGCCACTAATCCATATTCAATCTTAAGTCCATCATTGATATGTCTAATTGGTTCCATAAAATTACCATGCGCGATACCTCCAAAAATGATCCAGAGTAAAGTAGTCACCACACCTACCCACAATAAGACGGAGATTCTTCCAATGGATTCAATATTTCGGTACAATAAACTAATCACTAAAATAACTACTGCGCCACTGACTAGTTTTTCCTGTATAAAACTTAAATGAAAAAAGAAATTGGCATATTGAGAGAATCCAATAGCGGCAGAAGCAATTACTAAAGGAGCTTGAATCATGGTTTGCCAAACAAACAAAAAGCTCATGAGTTTGCCCCATTTCCCGCCATAACCTTCTTTCAAAAAATGAAAACTACCACCTGCTTTGGGTAGAGCTGCCCCTAGTTGACTCCAAACCATGGCATCTACAAAAGATAAAATAGCGCCTGCAATCCATGCGTATAAAAAATAAGGGCCACCCATAATTTGAGCAACAACACTTAATACAACAAAGGGGCCAATGCCAACCATATCAATCATATTGATGGCAGTTGCATGCAAAAGACTTAATTTGCGGTCTAATTTAGGTTTCATCTTGACAACAAGATAATTAAAAAAAGCTATAAATATGCTGGATTCATTTAAGCAAGTTAGTTGGGCCAATACTGCTTCAATCTATGAAGTCAATATCCGTCAATATACAGTTGAAGGCACATTTAAAGCATTTGAAACACATCTGCCAAGAATCAAAGACATGGGGGTAGATATTTTATGGTTCATGCCTGTCACTGCTATTAGTCAAACAAATAAAAAGGGTAGCTTAGGAAGTTATTATGCATGTAGTAGTTACACGAAAATCAATCCTGAATTTGGTACGGAGCAAGATTTTAAGCAATTAGTAGATGCCGCGCATGCGTTGGGTATGAAAGTAATTATTGATTGGGTGGCCAATCATACAGGAAGACATCATGAATGGATGACACAGAATCCAAGTTGGTTTGCGCAAGATGCAGCAGGGAATTTTACAGAACGCAATGGTTGGGATGATGTAGTAGATTTAAATTATTCAAATACTGCAATGCGTGCCGCTTTGATTGATGCAATGTTGTATTGGGTAAAGCATTTTAATATAGATGGATTCAGATGTGATATGGCACATTTAGTTCCATTAGATTTTTGGATGGAAGCCCGCACAAAATTAGAGCAAACAAAACATTTGTATTGGTTGGCGGAATGTGAGGAGTTGTCTTATCATCGTGTATTTGATACAAGTTATGCATGGTCTTGGATGCATGCTACTCATAAGGTTTTGAATGGTAAGGAAGGAGTACATGAGGTATATAATGTCTTGCATCAATATGCACAATATCCAAAAGGGGCTTCTAAATTATTTTTCACCTCCAATCATGACGAAAATAGTTGGAACGGAACAGAGTATGAAAAATATGGTGTTACTGCAAAAGCTTGGGCGGTATTTACACATACCTGGAACGGACAACCATTAATTTATAGTGGCCAAGAGTTAGCTAATAAGAAAAGACTTGCATTTTTTGACAAGGATCAATTAGAATGGACTGAAGCGCCCATCATGCATGGGTTCTATAAAACCTTATTAACTGCAAGAAAACAATACCCCGTATTGCAAACGGGAGAAATTTTCAACCTACCAACAGAAGGAGGGGTGATTGCTTATCTTAAACAAGATCAAATCAATACGGCCTTAATTATTTTAAATGTATCTGAAAACAGACATCATGTTCATGTAAAACATGATGCTTTTAATGGCAGGTTTACCAATTTATTTTCTGGACTTAGTTTTGAATTCAATGGGGAAAGTCATTTTGAAATGATGCCTGGAGAATACATTGTATATATCAAATCTTAACTTCTTTTTGCTTGTTGGTAACTTATAAACTCCATCATTTCGGCTAAACTAAAGCTGCTTAAATTTTGCGCAGCAGTTAAGCCTGCTTTTTGAGCCACTAGAACACCGTATTTACAATCCTCATAACCTTCTATGGCATGTGCATCAGGATTAATTGAAATCAACACATCCTGTTCCATTGCTTGATGAATGTAGCGCCAGTCCATATCCAATCTTCTTGGGTGTGCATTTAATTCAATGACCACATTGTGCTCAGCACAGGCTTCAATTATCGCTTCGTGATTAATTGGGTAACCTTTTCGACTCAACAGCAATCTGCCCGTAGCATGCCCTAAAATGCTTGTATACGGATTTTCAATGGCATTCATTAAGCGCATCATTGCTTTTTCTTCTGTCATTTTCAAATTTGAATGAACAGAGGCGATTACTAAATCAAATAATCCTAAAATTTCATCAGGGTAATCTAAGCTACCGTCATTTAAAATATCGGACTCAATACTTTTAAAAATGACAAATGGGGCTAGCTTTTTATTTAAGAGATCAATCTCTTTATGTTGTGCTCTAATGCTATCTTCTTGTAGGCCGTTGGCATAGAATGCAGACTTAGAGTGATCACTAATCACCAAATATTCTAATCCTTGATCTTTTGCAGCTACTGCCATTTGCTCAATGGTATGTAAACCATCGCTCCAAGTACTATGCGAATGAATGATTCCTTTAATATCGGTTGCCTGAATGGGTTGATTTAATCCTTTTGTTTTTGCCTTTTCAATGATGGATGGCAGCTCTCTTTGAGCAGAAGGTATATTAGGGATGGCAACTTGTTCAAAAATTGCAGACTCAGATGCAAATGCAACAGCGCCATCATATTTTGGTAAATTTTGCCAAGCAGTCCAAAATTCAGGACTACAAGCTAGTTTGAAATCCTGTACATAAAAATTTGACTCCGCTACACAATACCATCTTAATTCAAAATTATCAGGCCCTTTGCAACTCAAATAGTCTGGAGATTCAGTACAAATAAATCCTTTTTCAACTAACCAATGCATTAAGTCTGCATGGGGAGTTGTGGTTACAATATCCAAAAAATCCAAGGTTTCCATCTGTCTTTTAAAAAGACCAGAAACTGCATGTAATGATAATGGGAATGTTATAGTTAATGCATTTTCAATTTGTGCAACCGTCTCCTGTACCTGTTGGTATAAAAAACTACCTTGATTTTGTAAGTAATAGTTAAGGGAGTCCTGAATACTTTGTTGTGTCTTAGCCCCAAAGCCTTTATAGTTGATTAATCGATTCTCTTCGCATGCATACAGTAGTTCGCCAATACTTTCAATCCCTAGCTCCTTCCAAATGGTAATTATTTTCTTAGGCCCCAGGCCTTTGATCTTTAACATTTCTAAAATACCGGGAGGGGTCTTTTCAATATATTCCTCTAGGATCTGTAATTTTTTTGTAGCCAATAAATCCACAATTTTCTGTGCCAAAGCTTCACCAATACCTCTTATCCCTGCAATTTGGGTAGGGGTCATTGCCTCTAAAGGGTCATTGAGTCTATCTAGGGTATACGCAGCGTTGCTGTAGGATTTTATTTTGAAGGTATTCTCGCCATGGATATCCATGAGCTTAGCTAGTAAACTAAAATACTCGGCAATTTCATAATTATGCATGGGCAAATATAAATAAATCTATGGAGTCCGTTGGATGGATAGTGAGTAGGGGCATAAAAAAACCCCCGATAAATCGAGGGTCTTTCAATATTATCCGAGGATAATTATTTCTTTTTAGCAGCAGCTTTCTTAGGAGCAGCTTTCTTAGCAGCCTTCTTAGGAGCAGCTTTCTTAGCAGCCTTCTTAGGAGCAGCTTTCTTAGCAGCTTTCTTAGGAGCAGCTTTCTTAGCAGCTTTCTTAGGAGCAGCTTTCTTAGCAGCCTTCTTAGGAGCAGCTTTCTTAGCAGCTTTCTTAGGTGCAGCTTTCTTAACTACTTTTTTAACAGCTTTTTTAGGAGCAGCTTTCTTAGCAGCTTTTTTTGCAGTTGCCATGTTTTTTAGATTTAATGGTTAGTAAATATGCACTAAAAGTAAAAACTTTTTTTATAACTACAAAAATTTTTTTTTAAGCCACTAATTCAACTGGAACTACAGAAACTGTTGTTTTGTTATTTTTTCCCTTTTTGAACTCAACAATACCATCTGTCAAAGCGAAAATAGTAAAGTCAGATCCTAAACCTACGTTCTTACCAGGGTGGTACTGTGTACCTCTTTGACGAATTAAGATATTGCCGTTTAAAGCTGGTTGACCACCATATATCTTTACGCCTAATCTCTTACTTTGTGAATCACGGCCGTTCTTAACGGAACCTTCACCTTTTTTGTGTGCCATAGTATCTTAGTTTAAGCTATGTTTTCGATTTTGATTTGAGTATAATGTGTTCTGTGACCGTGTTTCTTGCGGAAACCCTTTCTTCTCTTCATTTTAAAAGCGATCACTTTATCACCTTGAACTAAGTCGTTTGTAATTTCAGCTTTCACTACCGCTTTAGTCGCGAAAGAGATGCTTCCATTATTATCAACGAATAATACATCGTTGAATTCAACTTTGTCTCCGGTTTTACCTTGCAGGTGAGGTACATACAAGCTATCTCCTGCTTGTACTTTGAATTGTTGTCCTGCGATTTTAACTACTGCTAACATAATTGTCCAAAATTAGGAGGGCAAAGGTAATTATAATTATCTCAATATGCAAGGAATTCTTCAAAAATATAATTTGGCATTTTTTTAGGCTTCAAAAAGCCCTCCAGGTTTGATGTTCCGTTAAATACCCCCTAAATTTGCTTCAGACTATACAAGTCTTTAATCGAACCACATGAATATTAAGTCCTTATTGGCAAAACCCTTTGCGAATGTCATTTATCGCCAAATTCAAAAAGAGCGTCATACTGCCTTATCGGATCAGCAAAGTATTCTAAATCAATTAGTTAAAACTGGAAAGTCCACTATATTCGGCAAAGAACACCGTTTTTCAGCAATCAATAGTCCCATTGAATTTCAAGAAGCAGTGCCTTTGAGGGATTATGAGGCTTTCAAGACCTATATAGATCAAATTAAACAAGGCACTCAAAATGTACTTTGGAAAGGGAAGCCTATCTATTTTGCCAAAACAAGTGGCACTACAAGTGGTGTCAAATACATCCCCATCACCAAAGACTCTATATCAAATCATATAAATGGTGCCAGAAATGCTTTATTGACCTATATGGCTACCACGGGTCAAAATCAGTTTGTGAATGGTCGAATGATCTTTTTAAGTGGGTCTCCAGTACTAGATAGGGTGGCAGGTATCCCCACAGGAAGGTTAAGTGGGATAGTGAATCACCATATCCCTGCCTATTTAAGAAGCAATCAATTGCCCAGCTATGCAACCAATTGCATCGAAGAATGGGAGGAAAAATTAGATCAAATTGTAGCAGAGACCTTATTCAAAGACATGACCTTGGTAGGAGGGATTCCTCCATGGATGCAAATGTACTTTGATCGTATTGTCGAAAAGTCTGGCAAATCGGTAAAAGAAGTGTTCCCCAATTTACAAGTTTTGGTGCAAGGTGGGGTGAATTTCGAACCCTATAAATCTAAACTTTTTGACACCATCGGAAAGTCAATTGATACGATTGAGTTGTTCCCTGCCAGTGAAGGGTTTTTTGCATTTCAAGATACAAGAGAAGAACAAGGTTTATTATTAAACACCAACAGCGGTATTTATTTTGAGTTCATTCCTCTTGCCAATATACATGAAGCAAATCCTGTTCGACTTAATTTAGCACAAGTGGAATTAGGGAAGCAATATGCGCTTATCATTAATAGTAATGCGGGTTTGTGGGGCTATAATATTGGAGACACCGTAAAATTTGTGAGCATAGATCCATATAGAATTGTAGTCACAGGTCGTGTGAAACATTTTATTTCTGCCTTTGGAGAACATGTGATTGGAGAAGAAGTAGAAGCTGCTATGTTGCAAGTGGCCAATGAAATGAATGCTTCTATTGTTGAGTTTACAGTGGCTCCAAAAATTGCACAAGATACCGGTAAAAGTTACCATGAATGGCTTATTGAATTTGAAAGACTCCCATTGGATATGGATTTATTTAAATCTAAACTTGATAGTGTCATGTGTACTAAAAATGTGTATTACCAAGATTTGATTGTAGGCAATATTTTAGCCCCATTGGTCATTACAATCCTGCCCAAAAATGCTTTCATTCACTACATGAAATCCGAAGGGAAATTAGGGGGGCAAAATAAAGTACCTAGATTAAGTAATGACCGAAAAATAGCGGATGCATTGCACCTTCAAATAGGCAAATAGCAAGAATAAAATAAAAAGTGTATTTTTAACCACAAGTAACAACTGGATGAGTCAAAAAAGAATTGCCATTTTCGGATCTACAGGTTCCATCGGGAAGCAAACCCTAGAGGTGATTGCAGCGAACCCAGACTTATTCGTTGCTGAGATTTTGACGGCCCATTCCAATGAATCTTTATTGATTGAACAAGCCTTGCAATTTGAACCCAATATTGTGGTGATTGGTGAGCTTGGCAAATATGCTATTGTTAAAAAAGCATTAGAAGGAAAACCTATTAAAGTATTTGCTGGAGAGGAAGCACTTGAACAAGTGGCTGCAATGGATTGCTATGATTTTATGATGGCTGGTATTGTGGGCTTTGCAGGATTGAAGCCAACCATTACTGCAGTAGAAAATGGAAAGGCAATTGGCCTTGCAAATAAAGAAACTTTAGTAGTGGCAGGTGATATCGTGATGCGCACTGCAAGAGAAAAAGGGGCAGCGATTATTCCAGTGGATAGTGAGCATTCCGCCATTTTTCAATGTCTTGTAGGTGAAGGAAATAACCCCATCGAAAAAATAATTCTTACCGCAAGTGGAGGACCATTTTTAGGTAAGAAACCCAACTTTCTAGTGAATGTTAAAAGAGACCATGCATTGCAACATCCAAATTGGAGTATGGGTGCAAAAATCTCTATCGACTCAGCTACCTTAATGAACAAAGGTTTAGAAATGATTGAAGCTAAATGGTTATTTGACCTTACGCCTGATCAAATTAAAGTGGTGGTGCATCCTCAAAGTATCATCCATAGTATGGTGCAATTTCAGGACGGTAGTATCAAAGCACAAATGGGTTTGCCAGATATGAAATTGCCTATCCAATATGCAATGGCATTTCCAAAAAGATTGGCCAATGATTTTCCTAGGTATCATTTTGACAAGCCTAACACTTTAACCTTTGACGAGCCAGATGTAAAGACGTTCAGGAATTTATTATTGGCAACAGAAGCCATGTATCGTGGAGGCAATGCACCTTGTGTATTAAATGCTGCCAATGAAATTGCGGTGTATGCCTTTTTGAAAAATAGGATCGGGTTCTTAGATATGACAGACCTTATTGAAAGAACCTTAGAAAAAATTGAATTTATCGCCCAACCTAGTTTGGATGACTATTACGAAACCGACGGAGCTGCAAGAGATTTTGCTGCTTCTTTAATACAACTATAAACATGTATCTAGCTGCTATCGATTTAACTGTACTTGCTACAAAAACTGCACAATTTATTTTATCATTTTCTATCATTGTCGTTTTACACGAATTAGGACATTTTATTCCTGCGCGTTTATTTGGAGCAAGAGTAGAAAAGTTTTATTTATTCTTTAATCCTGGGTTCAGTTTATGGAAAAAGAAAATAGGAGAGACTGAATATGGAATAGGATGGATTCCATTTGGCGGGTATGTAAAGATATCAGGAATGATTGACGAGAGTATGGATAAGGAACAGATGAATAAAGCGCCTGAATCCTATGAGTTAAGAGCTAAGCCAGCCTACCAAAGATTAATTGTGATGCTAGGCGGTGTCATTGTCAATGCAATTTTAGCGATTGTTATTTTTATAGGTATTGCCTGGTTTTGGGGGGATGAATTTTTGCCTTCAAAAAATCTAAGTTATGGCGTGCATGCTACTGAAATTTCTAAACAAGTGGGCATACAAGATGGAGATATTATTGTATCTCTAGACCAACAAGAATTAGCTGACTTTTTTGAATTGGAATCTAAAATTGTATTGGCTGGATCAAAAACAATTCAAGTGAAAAGAGGGGACAGTCTCATTAACTTAGCTATTCCATCTTCGGTAGCCAGTGCTTTGTCAAACGCAAATAATACAACTGCATTTGTAGTCCCACTATTTCCAGTGATTGTTGATTCTATTGGCAAAACGGCGGTGGTGGTAGAAGGAAGTTTTCAGAAAAATGACACTTTACTTAGCATCAATGGAGCATCTGTTCAATACCAACATGAATTTATAGCAGTAAAACAAAAGTACAGTGATTCTTTAGTTACTGTTTTAGCGAAACGTGGCGAAGATACAGTTACCATCAGAACCTTAATTAACAACAAAGCGCAATTGGGCTTGTTTGTTAAATTGCCGATGCAACTTTTCAACACTGTGCATCAGGACTATAATTTTTTACAAGCCATTCCTAAAGGTGTTGAAAGATGCATAAGTACTTTAGATAATTATGTAACTGGCATCAAACAAATCTTTACAGGTAAAGTCAATCCAAACGATTCATTAGGAAGTTTGATTAGTATTGGGAATACTTTCCCCTCACAATGGGATTGGGAAAGATTCTGGACTTTGACTGCCGTGTTTTCGATTGTATTAGGCTTTATGAATGTGCTTCCTATTCCTGCATTAGATGGAGGACATGCCTTATTTATAGTTTTTGAAATGATTACTGGCCGAAAGCCGAGTGATAAATTCATGGAATACGCACAGATTGCTGGTATGATCTTAATGTTTGGCTTAATGTTATATGCATTAGGACTTGACTTCTGGCGCTTATTTAAATAAGTAGTCTAGTAAAATCCATTTATTAGTTGTAATTTTGTAGTTGCTTTAATCGCAATCAATGGGGTCGTATGGTTTTGACAGCAAGCGTAGCGGTTGGGGTAAGCATGTAGTGCGTTGGGTAATTAGCACTTTAATCTGAATACCAAACAATCAAAAGGCGAAACAAACTACGCCATGGCTGCTTAATTCAGTGAATTAACTTCCATTATGGCCGAGCGAGCAGGTAGGCCCTTTACCCGCTCCTTAGCTTAATCAAAACAAAAAGGGATGCGATAAGCATAGGCTGTGCCGCTTATTTAAGTACTATACAGCTAAGTAATCAATTGGTTTGTGTTTTTCCTGCTGATTGCCGACAAATAATAAAACAATAAACATGTAGAAGACCAATGGTAACTTTGTTTGGACAGGGGTTCGACTCCCCTCGACTCCACTCAATTTAAATCCCACTTTTTGTGGGATTTTTTATTGAATTTATTCGAACAATATCAAACAAGGTTTGTTATTATAATATAAAATTCACCTAAATTTTATTGGGATTTCAGCCTTTGGTGTATTTTTACAAATAATTATAAAAAACAAAAATAAATATGGATAATCAAAGTTCAGGCGGAGAAGGCAAATGCCCTTTTACAGGAGCCACAACGCTTTCGGCAAAACAAGGAAGTGCAGGCACTGGTCCAGTAAATAGAGATTGGTGGCCGAATCAATTAAAGCTAAATATTTTACGTCAACATTCAAATAAGTCTAATCCAATGGAAAAGACTTTCAATTATGTGTCTGCATTCAAGTCTTTGGATTTGAAAGCAGTAAAACAAGATATCGTTGATTTGATGACGAACTCACAAGAGTGGTGGCCTGCGGATTATGGACATTATGGTCCTTTCTTTATTCGTATGGCATGGCATGGTGCAGGTACCTACCGTACTACAGATGGTCGTGGTGGTGGTGGTGCAGGTATGCAAAGATTTGCGCCATTGAATAGCTGGCCTGATAACACGAACTTAGATAAGGCTAGATTATTATTATGGCCTATCAAAAAGAAGTATGGTCAAAGATTATCTTGGGCTGACTTAATGATATTAGCAGGTAACTGTGCTTTAGAGTCAATGGGCTTTAAAACATTTGGTTTTGCTGGTGGAAGAGAAGATGTTTGGGAACCACAAGAAGATGTGTATTGGGGAAATGAGCGTGAGTGGTTAGGAGATAAAAGATATTCTGGTGACCGTGAATTAGAAAATCCATTAGCGGCGGTTCAAATGGGTTTAATTTATGTAAACCCAGAAGGGCCTAATGGCAATCCTGATCCAATTGCATCTGCACGTGATATTCGTGAAACATTTGCACGTATGGCAATGAATGACGAAGAAACAGTGGCATTGATTGCAGGTGGACACACATTTGGTAAAACGCATGGTGCTGCTGATCCAGGTAAATATGTAAGTAAAGAACCTGCTGCTGCAAGTATCGAAGAACAAGGAACAGGTTGGAAAAATACTTTTGGAACCGGTAATGCACAATACACTATCACTTCTGGTCTAGAAGGTGCTTGGACAACTACGCCTACAAAATGGAGTAATAACTATTTTGAAAACTTATTCAAATTTGAGTGGGAATTGGTAAAGAGTCCAGCAGGGGCACATCAGTGGAAACCTAAGGCTGGCGCAGGTGCTGGAACAGTGCCAGATGCGCATGATCCAGCTATCACGCATGCACCAACCATGTTGACAACAGATTTAGCGTTGATTTTAGATCCTGCATACGCACCTATCTCAAAAAGATTTTATGAAAATCCAGATCAATTTGCAGATGCATTTGCTAGAGCATGGTTTAAATTAACACACCGTGATATGGGACCTCGTGCAAGATACGTTGGACCAGAAGTGCCTGCTGAAATTTTAATTTGGCAGGATCCAATTCCAGCAGTGGAGTATACATTAATTGAAGCTGCAGAAATTGAAACCTTAAAAGCGAAAGTACTAGCATCAGGCTTAACCGTTGCTGAATTGGTTGCAACCGCTTGGGCATCTGCTTCTACTTTCCGTGGATCAGATAAAAGAGGTGGTGCGAATGGAGGGAGAATTCGTTTAGCACCTCAAAAATATTGGGCTGCAAATAATCCTGCACAATTATCTAAAGTGCTAGATGTATTAGAATCGATTCAAAAAGAATTCAATGCAACAGCGACTGGTGGTAAGCAAGTTTCAATGGCGGATTTGATTGTGTTAGCAGGATGTGCTGCAGTGGAGAAAGCGGCTAAAGAGGGTGGAGTGGCTGTTAAAGTACCATTCACACCAGGTAGAGCAGACGCTACGCAAGAACATACAGATGTGGAATCCTTTGCAGTATTAGAACCTATTGCAGATGGTTTCCGTAATTATATCAAACCTAGAACTTTGGTTTCTGCAGAAGAAATGTTGATTGATAAAGCACAATTATTAACCCTTACAGCGCCAGAAATGACTGTTTTGTTTGGTGGTATGCGTGTGTTGAATACAAATTTCGATCAATCTAACCATGGTGTATTTACAAAAACACCAGGTGTATTGACCAATGATTTCTTTGCGAACTTGATTGATTTCACAACTACATGGAGCGCAATAGATCATTCTCAAAATGCATTCCAAGGCGTAGATAGAAAAACGGGTGCGGTTAAATGGACTGGAACGAGAGTAGATTTAATCTTTGGTTCTAATTCTGAATTACGTGCCTTGGCTGAAGTATATGCATGTGATGACGCAAAAGAAAAATTTGTACACGATTTTGTAGCTGCTTGGAATAAAGTGATGCAGTTAGATCGTTTTGATTTAGCATAATCAAATAGTCGCGTCTTTTATAATTTTAAGATGGCCTCAAAAGGGCCATCTTTTTTATGCAGTATGCAAAGGAACTGTTGGAGGGTGTTTGATTATTGTTCATATAATTCCCTGGATTGGTATTGAAAAAATCTGTATTTTGGTAATACAATAAAATAGTGTGCTATGAAAAAACTAATCAACTTCATTGTATTATTAGTGGTTACTTGCTTTGCTACTTCAGCCGTCATGGCTCAAGAGAGTCCTCTAGAAGGTCGATGGGATTTAACGGTAGATATGGGTGGTGGTCGTATGGCTCCTTCCTGGTTAGAAGTGCGTCATTCTGGCGTTAAAAATTTATTCGGCAGATTTGTGGCGGATGGAGGAAGTGCAAGACCAGTTGCACAAATTTTTTTTAAAGAAGGTAAATTGAATTTTACGATCCCACCACAATGGGATAGAACAGAAAATAATTTAGTCGTAGAAGGGGTTTTAGAAGGAGATCAATTAAAAGGCACCATGGTGGCGCCATACGGCCAAAAATATACTTGGACTGGTGTTCGTGCGCCAAGATTGAATAGTTTAAAAGAAGTAAAATGGGGTGCCCCAATCAAATTATTAAATACCACCGATTTAACAGGATGGGAAGCGATGGGCAAAAACAATCAATGGCAAAACGTCAATGGTGTGTTAACTAGTCCAAAGTCGGGTAGTAATATTAGAACGGTGGGAACTTTCGAAGATTTTAAATTACATATTGAATTTAGGTATCCTAAAGGAAGTAATAGTGGTGTATACTTAAGAGGCCGATATGAAATTCAAATCGAAGACAATCAAGGCAAAGAACCACAGAATGTCTACTTAGGTGGTGTATATGGATTTATAGACCCATGGGAAAATGCAGCAAAAGCGGCAGGTGAGTGGCAATCTTATGATGTTACATTAGTCGGCCGAATGGTCACTGTTGTAGCCAATGGAAAGACCATTATATTTAAACAAGAAATTCCGGGCATTACGGGTGGTGCGATTGATAGTCATGAAGGCATGCCAGGACCAATTATGTTGCAAGGGGATCATGGTCCAATAGAATTTAGAAATATAGTCCTTACTCCAGCAATAAAATAATTGTTCAACCAATAAGATGATTGAATAAAAAAAGCCGCAATAAATGTTTGCGGCTTTTTTAGGCTATAGAAATTGTATTATTTAATGATCACTACTTGGTCATAAGGGACTCTATTTCTTTCTCCCCATATGCCGGCTTCAGTTCCCTTGCCAACACTAATAATCATATTCACCTCTGCCATTGGAGGTAATCCTAATGCTTTTTTTACCCTCACTGCATCAAAGCCTTCCATAGGACAGGATTCAAAACCCTCTGCAGCAATGGACAACATAAATGTTTGTGCGGCAAGGGCACAAGATTTGTGCACCGTGATTCTTTGATCTGCTCTGCCTTTCATTCTAGTCATAGGCCTGAAAGCGCCAATTAGACCACTTAAACTTCTTCTTATAAAACTCAAAAAGCCAAATTGATCTGTGCCATAGGCTAGGGGCATTAATTTACCATAATAGGTCATTAATTTATCTTGACTTGGTGTGGATGCGCCTGTGATGCCTTTTTTAATTAGGTCTAGATGCCATTGCACTCTTTGCTTCCAATGGTCTTGACGTGTTACAAATACAACCAATTGCTTCGCGGTTCTAGCAGCGTTTTGATTTAAACAATATTCGTGAAAATCTTTTTGCAATGCGGGGTCTTTGATCCAATAAAATTCCCATAATTGCATATTGCTACTGTTAGGGGAGAGGATGGCCCTTTCTAAACTTTTTTGAATCACTTCGTCAGGCACTTCTACATTGGGATCGAATTTTCTATTCGATCTCCTTTTTTGAATTATTTCATCAAATGATTGTGATAAAGACATAGGTTATTGTTGAATAAAAAAGCCTCCAAATAATTGAAGGCTCTAAAATAAGTTGAATAGCGTTTAAAACAACCTCATTGCTTTTGCAAAATAGGTAATGGTGCCAGGAAGTGCTAACCAGAAAAATTCTCTATAAACGAATAATAAAACGATCATAATTGCGAACCATAAAAAGAATAATGTCCAGTATTTTTTCGTGTTAGTTTGTGCTTCCATTTGTTGCTTTGTTTTAAATGTTTGATTGCTAGGGCAAATATACAATAATTCTTATTTTGATCTATAAATTTGGCCCATAGGTATATTTTAGGTCTACTTTCCATCCATTGGGGGTTTCCAATATTTTTAGTTTATGCACCTTATTGTCAAAGGTATTTTGATAATTCATAATGGTTAAACTGCTATCTACTGCACTGATTTCATTGATTTGTATAGAGGCCAACCTTAATTGTTGACGCCCTTCTTTGTCCAGTTTATAGTAGTTACTGGCCATTTTTTCAAACAATGCTAGGTTCTCTTGATCTTCTAAGACATAAAATTGGGCTTTCTTAAAATTGCCTTGCATGCAATTTTCAATAAAATACCTGCCTCCATCTAGTGGATTATCTGCTATTTCATACTGATCTGATGGGCTACAATGCCAAAATAATAGGGCTAAGAAAAGGTATTTTAATTTTTGTAGTTGCATAGTCAAAGTTACATCATTAGGTAGTATTTTTGAAGCATAAAGCGAACTCATGAAAAATTTACTCTTATTAGTTGGATTATTTGTTAGTGGATTAAGTTTTGGACAACAAAAACACCCCGCCTTTATGGAACAGGGGAATATCTATGAAGTGAATATCCGTCAATATACCAAAGAAGGCACTTTTAAAGCATTTGCGAAGCATTTGCCAAGATTACAAAAAATGGGCGTTCAAACTATCTGGTTTATGCCTATTCAGCCTATATCAAAAGAGGGTAGAAAAGGAACTTTAGGGTCTTATTATGCCGTTGCAAGCTATACAAAGGTCAATCCTGAATTTGGAACACTTTCCGATTTTAATCAAGTGGTAGATCAAGCGCATGCTTTGGGTATGAAAGTGTTGATTGATTATGTGCCCAACCATTCTGGCGCAGACCATCCTTGGTTAAAGACCCATCCAGACTTTTATGAAACTGATTCAACAGGTAAACCAACTTTTACGGCAGATTGGTCTGATACAAGAGAATTGAATTTTAGCAATTTGGTGATGCAAGATAGTATGATCAATACCATGAAATATTGGTTACATGCTACAAAAATTGATGGCTTTAGAGTAGATGTAGCATGGGGTGTGCCTTATAGTTTTTGGAATAAATGTATTCCAGCATTAAAATCTATTAGAGACATTTATTTGTTAGCAGAAGCAGATGATGCAAAATTACATGAGACAGGTTTTGATGCGACGTATACTTGGACTGAGTTTCATGTATTAAATGATATAGCAGCTGGTAAAAAGAATATTTTATCATTAGATACGGTGTTGAATAAAATTGAAAAAGAGTTCACGAAAGGGGCACATAGATTGTACTTTACAAGTAACCATGATGAAAACTCTTGGAACAAAGCGGACTATGCAACCATGCCTGGCGCGATTCATGCACCATTTGCTGTATTCACTCAAACCTATAATCGAACAATGCCATTGATTTATAGCGGTCAAGAAGAGCCTGTTTTAAGGCCTCTTGCATTTTTCGAAAAAGACAGTATCGAATTTAAAAAGTATGAGCGTGCAAATTTTTATGCTGCTTTATTAAAACTAAGAAAGTCAAATACAGCATTTAGCGAGACTGCCATTTTTAAAAGATTAAAAGTGAGTTTGCCAAATCAGGTGATGGCTTATGAAAGAACCAATGGTAAAGACCAAGTTTTGGTGGTATTAAATTTATCAAATCAAGCACAGTCAGTAACAGTAGAGGGTATTACAGCAAACGCTACATTTGAAGAATTGTTTTCTAAACAAAAACATACAGGTATTCGAACTTTACAAATGGCTGCATGGGGTTACCATGTTTTTGTGAAGCAATAAGACAGAAAAAAAGATAGTAAAAGACAAGTGACGCAAATTGCCTTCAAGCTTCGACCGTCCAAAAATATAACCCTATGACAAAACAATTTCTTGTAGACCAAATCAAAACAAAGCAATCTTACTTATGTGTTGGATTGGATACGGATATTGAAAAATTACCTGCAGGGTTACCAAAAAACAAAGAAGGGGTCATTGCATTTAATAAAGCCATTATTGATGCAACAGCAGCATATTGTGTCAGCTATAAAATTAATACAGCTTTCTATGAAGCGCAAGGTATTGCTGGATGGGAAGCGATGGAAGCAACTTTAGCGCATATTCCATCAACGCATTTCAAGATAGCGGATGCAAAAAGAGGAGACATAGGAAATACATCGGCTCAATATGCTAAAACATTTTTTGAGACCTTGCCTTTTGATGCGATAACAGTGGCGCCTTATATGGGAAAAGATAGTATTGACCCATTTTTAGCCTATACTCATAAATGGACGATTGTCTTGGGTTTAACGTCAAATTCTGGGAGTCAAAATTTTGAACAACAAAAATTAGCATCTGGTCAATTTTTATACGAGTCTGTATTAGAACAAGTAGCAAGTTGGGGTAGTCCTGAACAATTGATGTTTGTGGTAGGGGCAACTAAAGCAAAAGACCTTGAATCCATTCGAAAAATTATTCCTGCGCATTTCTTGTTGGTGCCTGGTGTAGGTGCCCAAGGAGGAAGTTTAGAGGAGGTAACAAAATATGGCAAGAATGATGCTGTTGGATTGTTAATCAATGCGAGTAGGGCCGTTATTTTTGCAAGTAGTGGGGCTGACTTTGCAGCGGATGCAGCGATAGCAGCAAAAGGGTATGCAGATGAAATGAAGGCATTACTTTCCTTGTAGGTATTAATCAAACTTTATCGTTTCTCCTTCTGTTTTTGCAATCACAATCGTGGCTGCACTATTTCCAATAATATTAGTGATGGCTCTCGCCTCACTCATAAATTTATCTACCCCTAATAAAAAAGCAAGTCCTTCCATAGGAATTTTTTGCATAGTGGCGAGGGTAGACGCAAGTACAATAAAGCCACTTCCTGTAACACCAGCCGCGCCTTTAGAAGTCAGCATTAGGATCAATAACATCGTCACAATTTCGGCAGTACTTAAATGTACATTGTACAATTGGGCAATAAAAATTACGGCCATGGATAAGTAGATAGATGTGCCATCTAAGTTAAAAGAATAACCAGTAGGGACAACTAAGCCAACTACTGATTTAGAGCAACCCATTTTCTCTAATTTATTCATCAAGGACGGCATCGCAGGCTCTGATGAAGATGTGGCAAACACAATGAGCAACTCTTCCTTGATATTTCTTAGCAACTTAAATATGGACAATTTATAAAAGCGTAAAATAAGTCCAAGAATTACAAATACAAACAAGGCCATCGTCACATACATCGTGACCATTAATTTAGCCAAGGGGAATAAGGTAGCCAATCCATATTTCCCAATCGCAAAGGCCATACCGCCTAAAGCACCAAGGGGCGCAAAGTACATCACCCATTTTAACCCAAGAAAAACAAAATGTGTTAACCTTCCTATTTGATGAATATAAGTAGCTCTTTTGGGTAAATAATTCAACAGAAAGCCAATTAAAATAGCGAGTAATAAAATTTGCAAATTGGTATTGCTCGCAATGATACCCCAAAGGTCAAATTGGGTGGCTTTGGTATACTTTGTAGGATCTTGCATTTGTAAACCTGACTTATCGATATTGCCCGGTTGTATCCATAAAGCCACTAATACACCTATGGCTAGAGAAATCGTACTTACAATTTCAAAATAAACGAGCGAGACTAACCCAATCCTACCTACTTTTTTTAAATCGCCCATACTCGCAATACCAAGTGTTACAGTTAAAAAAATAATGGGGTAAGTAAATATTTTAATGACTTGAATGAAGCCCTTTGCCAATGGTTCTAACTGAATCGCTTGTGTTGGGAAATAGACACCCAAAAATATGCCCAATATAATGGCAAGTAATACATAGAAACTTAAATGGGTAATGACTTTTCTCATATCAAATTGGGGCGAATTAATGCCTTGTAAATATAGTTTTTTACGCGCTTTCTACTACCTTTATGCCCTAATCATTATAATTTAAATTTACCACCATGGCAGTAAGAGCAGATTTGTTTGAGTCACCAGATTACTATCAATTAGACGAATTGATGTCGGAAGAAAATTTAATGGTAAGGGATGCCGTAAGGACCTATGTTAAAACAGAAATTTCACCTATCATAGAAGAGTATGCTCAGAAAGCTGAGTTTCCTACACAAATCATCAAGCAACTAGGTGACCTGGGTTGTTTTGGACCAACTGTACCCACTGAGTATGGCGGTGGAGGATTGGACTATATTAGTTATGGATTGATGATGCAAGAATTGGAAAGAGGAGATAGCGGTGTAAGAAGTACAGCTAGTGTGCAAGGTTCTTTAGTGATGTTTCCTATTTATGCTTATGGTAATGAAGCGCAAAAACAAAAATATTTACCCAAATTAGCTTCTGGTGAGTGGTTGGGTTGTTTTGGATTAACAGAACCAGATCATGGATCAAATCCATCTGGCATGTTAACCAACATTAAAGATGCAGGTGACCATGTTATTTTAAATGGTGCAAAGATGTGGATCAGTAATGCACCATTTGCTCAAGTAGCGGTAGTATGGGCTAAAAACGAAGCTGGTGAAATTATTGGATTGATTGTAGAAAGAGGTATGGAAGGATTTTCAACACCAACTACACATGGTAAATGGAGCTTGCGTGCAAGTGCCACAGGTGAATTGGTTTTTGACAATGTAAAAGTGCCTAAAGAAAATATTTTACCAAATATCAAAGGATTAAAAGGACCATTAGGTTGCTTAAGCAAAGCTAGATTTGGCATTGCTTGGGGTGCTATTGGTGCTGCGATGGATTGTTATGATACCGCTTTAAGGTATAGTAAGGAAAGAATTCAATTTGGCAAACCCATTGGTGGATTCCAATTACAACAAAAGAAATTGGCTGAAATGGTGACCGAAATTACGAAAGCACAATTATTAGTATGGCGTTTAGGTGTATTAATGAATGAAGGTCGTGCGACGGCAGCTCAAATTAGTATGGCTAAAAGAAACAGTTGTGAAATTGCGACCAATATAGCAAGAGACGCAAGACAGATGTTGGGTGGAATGGGTATTACAGGGGAGTACTCTGTAATGCGTCATATGATGAACTTAGAGAGTGTAATCACTTATGAAGGAACACATGATATTCATTTATTGATTACCGGTATGGATGTAACAGGATTTAATGCATTTAAATAAATTATGGCAGCGGAGCGTATTTTTTTAATAGGGATGATGGGCGCAGGAAAGTCGCATTGGTTAAAACAATTGGCAAAATGGAATAAATCCGTTGGCTATGACTTAGATGCGTTGATTGAAATGAACGAAGAAAAAACCATTTCTGAAATTTTTGAAGAAGACGGGGAAGCGAATTTTAGAAAAGTGGAAACTAAAATTCTAAAATGGTTTAAAGAGAAAAAAAAGTATGTAGTTGCTACAGGTGGTGGTACAGCTTGTTTTCAGGAAAATATGGATTTCATGAAAAAAGAAGGGGTAGTTATTTGGCTGGACGAATCGATTGATGTACTTGTACAAAGATTGTCTTCAACCAAAGCGAATAGACCACTCATTGCCCATCTTTCCGACCAGGAACTAACTGCTTTTTTAGAGCAAAAATTGGTGGAACGTCATCCATTTTATAAACAAGCACACTATCGTTTAACTGGGGAGCAAATCAATGAATCAGGGCTAAAAAAGTTAATTCAAAAACATGCATCGTAAAATTTTACTTTGGGGAATAGCTTTTGCGCTTGTAGCGGTTATATTAGGGGCGTTTGGTGCACATGCTTTAAAAGCAGTGCTTAGTCCAGAAAAATTACAAAGTTTTGAAACAGGGGTTCGATATCAATTCATACATGCCATTGCTTTGATTCTGTTGGCTTTGTATAGTCAACAAAATGCAAGTCAGTTTGAATTGGTGAAAGGCATAGGATATTCGGCACATTTTTTTATAGTAGGCTGCTTCTTATTTGCTGGGTCCATTTACGGATTGGCAGTACTGTCCTTATTCGATTCAAAATGGTCTATGATACTAGGCCCAATTACCCCTTTAGGAGGCCTTAGTTTTATGTTCGGCTGGGCAAGTTGGGCAAGGGTAGTGTGGATGAATAAAGTGAATATGTAGCCAATTTCTTTTTATATTTGTCCCCATGGCAAATACGCTTAAAAGCAAAACAACTCCCAAAGGAAATACACCGGTTTTAAATCCGGACAAAGAAGCAGATGTAGTCGTATCTGAAGTGGTGAAGGACGAACGTACCATGAAGATCTTAGGGGCTACTTCTTTATTGATTAGTTTATTTCTTTTTGTGGCATTTACATCCTATTTATTTACTTGGCAGGAAGATCAAGATATGGTTCAATTATGGAGAACGCAATTGTTCTCTACTCAGGATGTAAAAGCAAATAATTTATTGGGCTATATTGGTGCATTCATTGCTTATCAAATTATGTTCAATGGTTTTGGATTAGCGGCTTATTTATTTTGCACTTTCTTTTTTGTTGTAGGTGTTAACTTGTTTTTTACAAAACCTATTTTTAGTTTATGGCGTAACCTAAGGTATGTATTAGTGGGCCTACTTGTATTAAGTACATGTTTTGCTTTTGTCACACCGAATACTACTTTTTCTTGGGGCGGAGCTTTGGGGGAATATAGTAGCCACTGGATGATTAAATGGGTAGGTCGATTTGGAACAGGTGCTTTATTATTTATTGCAGGATTCAGTTATTTTATATGGAGGTTTAATCCAAGTTTTAATGTTCCCAACTTTAATTTCTTGATTCCAAAGAAAAAAGAACCAGCGTTTGTGAGTGAAGACACAGAGGAAGCTGTAAAGCAAGAATGGGATTTGAATAACCCTGAGCCAGTTCAAGCTGCTACTACAGGAAATATTTTAAAGGAAAATACTTCAGGTATCTCTGTGATTATGCCAGAGGCAGATGAAGACGCGACAGCGTCTGATGAGCTTGGAGCGCTTGGTCCTAAATTATTTATTGACGAATTATCACTAGAAGAAGGTGCGGAAAAAAAAACTCCGTTAACGATTGAGGAGGAAGAGGAAGAAGCTGAAGAGGAAGAAGAGGAAGAGGAAGAAGCTGAAGAGGAAGAAGCTGAAGAGGAAGAAGCTGAAGAGGAAGACCTTGACATTGATGATGAATTATTAGAAGACCTCGACCTCGAGATAAAAGAAGTGCCTAAAGAAACTGTAGTGGCCGCAGTAGGAAGTCTTGCAACTAAATACGATGCAACCTTAGACTTAAAAAATTACAAGTATCCTCACATTAATTTGTTAGAGACCCATGGTTCCGAAAAAATTGTACAAGATCCAGAAGAATTAGAGACTTATAAAAATCAAATCATTGCTACGCTCAAGAATTACGATATAGCGATTCAACGTATTTCTGCCACGGTAGGACCCACCGTTACTTTATATGAAATTGTACCAGCACCTGGTGTTCGTATTAGTAGAATCAAAAATTTAGAAGATGACATCGCCCTTAGTTTAGCTGCATTGGGCATTCGTATTATTGCACCTATTCCAGGGAAAGGAACCATTGGTATCGAAGTACCCAATATTCGCAAGTCTATTGTGAGTATGAAAACCTTATTGGCAAGTGAGAAATTTCAAACCAGCCAACATTCCTTGCCTATTGCAATTGGTAAAAAAATTGATAACGAAAACTTTATTGTTGACTTAGCAAGCATGCCGCATTTATTAATGGCAGGTGCTACAGGTCAAGGAAAGTCAGTTGGATTAAATGCTATTCTGGTGTCTCTTTTATATAAAAAGCATCCTTCTCAATTAAAGTTCGTCTTGGTAGATCCAAAGAAAGTGGAATTGAGTTTATATCGTGTGATTGAAAAACATTTTCTTGCAAAATTACCAGGAGAAGAAGATGCGATTATCACAGATACAAAGAAAGTAATCAATACTTTGAATGCCTTGTGTATTGAAATGGATAATCGTTATGATTTATTAAAAGAAGCTGGTTGTAGAAATATTAAAGAGTACAACGATAAGTTTACTTCTCGAAAATTAAATCCAGAAAAAGGACATCAATACTTGCCATTCATCGTATTGGTGGTGGATGAGTTTGCTGACTTGATTATGACTGCTGGTAAAGAAGTAGAAATGCCTATTGCTCGTTTAGCACAGTTAGCACGTGCGGTGGGTATTCACTTAATCATTGCTACTCAAAGACCTTCTGTTAACATTATCACTGGTACCATTAAAGCCAATTTCCCTGCGCGTATTGCATTCAAAGTGTCTAGTAAAATTGACAGTCGAACCATCTTAGATGCAGGGGGTGCAGAGCAGTTGATTGGTAAAGGTGATATGTTGGTTAGCTATAATGGAGAGATCACGCGTTTACAATGTGCATTTGTGGATACCCCAGAAGTAGACAGAGTTTGTAATTTTATTGCAGAGCAAAAAGGATACCCTGATGCGTTCTTATTACCAGAATATATTGATGAGAAAGAGTTAGAAGCTGCTGGTTTTGATGCGGGGGATAGAGATAGTCTATTTGAAGATGCTGCAAAATTGATTGTAAGTGCACAAGTTGGGTCTACTTCATTTATACAAAGAAGAATGAAATTAGGCTATAATAGAGCTGGCAGATTGATGGACCAATTAGAAGCAGCTGGGATTGTTGGACCAAGTCAAGGGAGTAAGCCAAGAGAGGTCTTGTACAAATCAGATGCAGAATTGTATGATTTCTTGCAAAACTTATCATAATCCCTCTGGAATGTCTATTTTTGCAAAAGTAAATGGCTTTTATTATCTACCCCTTTTATAAACCTATTATGAGAATAGTCCTCTTTTGTTTATTGAGTATTTTAACCTTACAGCTTCATGCTCAAAAAGACCCTAATGCAAAGGCGATCCTAGACAAAATAGGGGCTAAAGTAAAAGCATCCAAAGGCATACTAGTCAAGATACAGTTAGTGTCTAAAAACAATAAAGGGAAGGCTTTAGGGACTAAATTGATTCAATTAAAAATGAAAGGGGAGAAATACCTTTTAAATGAGGGGAAATTAGAAATACTTTGTGACGGGATATCCATCTTCAATTTTGACGGCATCAACACCATTTCAAAGTCTAGTTTAGCCGAAACAGAGCAAACATTGAGTCCTCAAAAATTATTATCAGGTAATTATGATAAAGACTTCAATTTCAAATTATTAGCTCAAAATGCCAATACAGCTACCATTGAACTATACCCAATAGACCGTAAAAAAGCCTTCCAGAAGGTAACTTTGGTGATCGATAAGGTAAAATCAGCCTTAGCCAATGCTTTGATTTTGGATAAAAGCAACAATATTACAGACGTAAAAGTGGTTTCAATCAACTATACAGCTAGTTTAGAAGATAAGTTATTCATTTTTAATAGGGCAAAATACCCTAAAAACGTCGAAATATTTGACTAGACTATTGATTTAGTAACGGTTTTATCCCTATCTTTGCAGCCGAAATAAACAAAACAAAACCGTAGTTAATTGTTAACTACAATAAAAGAAGTTCTACAATGTCTAACTTAACAACAGAGAAAAAAGCAAGCATTTTTGCTGAATTTGGTGGCAAAGCAACTAACACAGGTTCTATCGAAGGACAAATTGCTATGTTAACTCAACGCATCGCGCACATTTCTGGTCACTTAAAAACCAACCACAAAGACCATTCAACTCAAAGAGGTTTGATGCAATTAGTGGGTCAGCGTAAGCGTTTATTGGTTTATTTACAAAAACATAACCTTACTGGTTACCGCGCACTAATTGAAAAATTAGGCTTAAGAAAATAATCAAGAACTACTTATAATAGCTGTCCCAACTGTACAACACGGTTGGGATTAGTTGTTTATATAGGTCTATTATTTTTTGCATGTTTTTGAGATGGAATCAATGTACACAATTGATCTAAAATCGATTGCTTCACACCAAAAAAATTAAAAATGTTATCACAACCCAAATCAGTAAAGTTCGAGGTAAATCCTGGACAAGAAATATTTATCGAAACTGGTAAACTTGCACGTCAAGCTGACGGAGCAGTAACCGTAAGACAAGGAAATTGTATATTGTTAGCTACCGTTGTTGCCAACAAAGATCCAAAAGAAGGTCAAGACTTTTTCCCATTAAGCGTAGACTACCAAGAGAAGTTTGCCTCTGCAGGCCGTATTCCTGGTTCTTTCTTTAAGAGAGAAGCACGTTTAAATGATTATGAAATCTTAACGAGTCGTTTAATTGACCGTGCGTTAAGACCTTTATTTCCAGAAGATTATTTATGCGATGTGCAAGTATTAATTTCATTGGTTTCATCTGATGAAAATGTAATGCCTGATTCATTGGCATGTTTAGCTGCTTCTGCAGCATTGGCTGTATCCAATATTCCTATTAAAGAAATTATTTCTGAAGTTAGAATTGCTAAAATTGATGGCCAATTTGTGATCAATCCTTCTAAAGCGGAATTAGCAAAATGTGAATTAGAATTCATCATTGCGGCAACTGAAAAGAACTTGATGATGGTTGAAGGTGAAGCAAAAGAATGTTCTGAAGAAGAATTAGTGGAGTGTTTAGAAATGGCACACGAAGCTATCAAAAAGCAAATTAAAGCGCAAGCTGAATTAAGAAAGCTGGTAGGTATCACAGAAGTACGTGATTACAAGAAGCCAGAACAAGACGAAGAGATCAAGAAAAAAGTATACGATTTTGCAACTGCAAAAGTAGACGCTATCGCAAGATTAGGTTCTGCTAAGCATGAGCGTAGCGATGCATTTAGTGCATTGAAAAAAGAAATCATGGAACATTTAGGTACCGAGATCACTGACTTGCAAAAGAAATTAGCAGGTAAGTATTATGAGGACTTGAAATGGGAAGTGGTGCGTAACATGATCGTTGATAGCCGTATTCGTTTAGACGGTCGTCAGTTGGATCAAGTGCGTCCTTTGGCCATGGAAACTTCTCCATTACCAACACCACACGGATCATCTTTATTTACAAGAGGAGAGACTCAATCTTTAACGACAGTAACATTAGGTACGAAGTTGGATGAGTTAATGCAAGAGACTGCTCAAAGTGCGGAATACCAAAAATTCTTTTTACACTATAATTTCCCTCCTTTCTCAACTGGTGAAGTGAAAATGATGCGTGGTGTAGGTCGTCGTGAAGTAGGTCATGGTAACCTAGCACAACGTTCTTTAAAACAAATGTTGCCAGATAGTACTGTATTCCCTTACACATTACGTGTTGTTTCTGATATCTTAGAATCAAATGGTTCGTCTTCTATGGCAACTGTTTGTGCGGGCTCATTAGCATTAATGGATGCAGGTGTTCCGGTGCCTAAGCACGTAAGTGGAGTGGCGATGGGATTGATCTCAAGAGAAGATGGTAAATATGCTATTTTAACAGATATCTTGGGAGATGAAGATCATTTAGGTGATATGGACTTTAAAGTAACAGGTACAAAAGACGGTATCTGTGGGGTTCAAATGGATATCAAAGTAGACGGTTTAAGCATGGATATTATGCGTGAAGCATTATCTCAAGCTAAAAAAGGTCGCTTACATATACTAGATGCCATGTATGAGTGTATGCCAGCTGCTAGAGCTGACGTGAAGCCTCATGCGCCAAGAATGGTTAAATTAATCATTGATAAGGAATTTATTGGTGCGGTAATCGGGCCAGGTGGTAAGATTATTCAAGAAATGCAAAGAACAACTGGTGCTACGATCAATATCGAAGAAGTAGGCAACCATGGTGAAGTAAGTATCTTCTCTGCAAACAAGGATAGCTTAGATGCTGCAGTTAGATGGATCAATGGCATCGTAGCCGTTCCAGAAATTGGAGACGAATACGAAGGTGTGGTGAAGGGGATTAAGGAATTCGGAGCTTTCGTTGAATTTATGCCAGGCAAACAAGGTTTATTACACATTAGTGAAATTAGTTGGAAGCGTTTGGAAACAATGGAAGGTATCTTTAATGAAGGTGATACCGTAAAAGTTAAATTAATTGGTCTTGATCCTAAAACAGGCAAGTTTAAGTTAAGTCACAAAGCTTTATTGCCTCGTCCAGAGCAAGCACCTCGCGAAGACCGTGGTCCTCAACAAGGATAATTCTTAACTTATTTAAGATATAAATGCCCTGCTAATGATGCGGGGCATTTTTTTGGGAGTAACTTTACGATAAGACAAACATAAGTATGCCAAAAGAATATATCCAAATAGAGTTCGACTTTAATAACCAGGATCAGTTTGATTTGCTTGTTGCTGAACTGGCTGATTTAGGTTTTGATGGCTTTAATGAGGAAGAGTTAGAGGCTGTTCAAAATGATGGCGTAGACCGAACCAATGGCTTAGGCGTGGGTGCTGGGCATTGTAAAACCTTTATGTTGGCCTCTACTTTTGAGACCGAGAAGGTAGAAAATGAATTGATCATTATATTTAATAAATATGGTTTAACTTATTCAAAATCAATTATTAAAGAACAAAATTGGAATGAAATCTGGGAGTCCAATTTTGACCCAGTAAGGGTGGATGATTTTGTTGGGATCAGGGCGCATTTTCATCCTGTCTTTGATCCACCAGTGACTTATGAAATTCATATTACCCCTAAAATGAGTTTTGGTACTGGACATCACGCTACAACTTTTTCGGTGATGCAATTGATGCAAGGGATTAATTTTAAAGGAAAAACAGTCTATGATTTTGGAACCGGAACAGGCATCTTGGCTATTTTAGCCGAAAAATTAGGGGCATCACAGGTGCATGGGGTTGACAATGATGATTGGTGTATTGAAAATGCAGAAGAAAATATAGCTAACAATGCTAGTAAAGTAATTACCATTGAAAAAGTGGAGTCGGCTTTACAAAAGCGACAATTTGATATTGTGATTGCCAATGTGAATAGGCATATCATTGAAGCCAATTTAGATGAATTGACTTTAGTGGGGAAGCCAGGAGGATTATTATTGCTTAGTGGCTTACTAATTGAGGATCAAGCTGATATAGAACAATTAGCGGGTTTAAAAGGATGGAAATTACAGCAAGTACAACCTTTAAATGGTTGGGTAAGCTTACTGTTTAATAGATAGAATTGCTTCTAAGGTGTTGAGTACTAACAGTCATTTCTTTTTTTGGTCGTATATTTGTCTTCCCCAAACTCAATAGAATGAACGAAATAATGCTTGTGATAGTTGCTTACCTATTAGGTTCAATACCTACGTCGGTTTGGGTAAGCAAAGCGGTTTTTGGGATTGATATACGTCATTATGGAAGTGGCAATCCTGGTGCAACGAATACTTTTAGGGTTTTAGGCGCTAAGTGGGGAGCTTTTGTAATGACAGCAGATATTACTAAAGGCGTGATAGCTACCTCATTATATATTCTTATTCCTTTTTATTTACAAAACGAATTGGCTAGAACTAATTTCATGATTGCCTTGGGTATGGCAGCAGTGATTGGTCATGTTTTTCCTATTTGGGCAGATTTTAAGGGGGGAAAGGGGGTAGCAACTATTCTAGGAATGGCTTTGGCGATACAGCCAATTGTTGCCCTAATTTGTATTATTGTTTTTCTGATCACTTTATTTACAACTCGTTTTGTCTCTTTAAGCTCCATGTTAGCGGGAGTTGCTTTTATGGTGCTGATCTTATTCATCTTTAAAGAAAAAGAAACCTCTTATAGAATATTTGCAATTGTTGTGGCATTAATGGTGGTTGTGACACATCAAAAAAACATCGGGAGGTTACTAAAAGGAGAGGAGCATAAGGCGCCGTTGTTCAAAAAAAATAGAAAACAAAAGGAAGACTAAACCATTTTAAGGTTTATTTTATATTGATTATCAGTTAATTATACAGATTTATTCAATTAACCCCTTGCAACTAAGTAGGAATTGCTTAACTTTGCCTTCCTTATAAATCCTAACAGCTATGTCGATCAGTCAGAATATCTTGGAGAAATTACAATTAAAGGACGAGAAAAATTTACTGATTCAGGGTTTGCCTTCAAGTGTGGAGAAACAATTTGCCAAGTTGAATTATTGTAAAAATTTGACCCCTTTGTTAAAGGCAAGAAAAATTGATTTTGCGCTTATTTTCGCTATCAACCAATTGCAACTGAATAATATCTTAAAAGAGGTTTTTTCTGCATTGACCAATGAAAGTAAATTATGGATTGCTTATCCAAAAACCAGCTCTAAAATTGTTTCTGATTTGAATCGCGACGCAAGCTGGGAGATTTTAGCCAATAACGAATATGAGGCGATCCGTCAAGTGACCTTAGACCATGTATGGACAGCCCTTCGTTTTACTAAGTACGATCAAATTCCAAATAGAAATAGATCCTTTGCAGACTTTAAGTCACCTAACATTGAAATTGATGATTTCGAGAAAAGATTGATTGCTTTACCAATAGAAGTGGAGAAATTATTCCAATCCCATGAGGAAGCTAGAGAGTTTTTTACGTCGCTTTCCATTATCAATCAAAAGGAGTACCTAAGCTGGATCAATGGTGCTAAGAAGGAAGAGACCAAGCAAAAGCGTTTAGAAGCTACTTTAGAAAAATTGATTGCTGGTAAGCAGAATCCTTCAGAGAAGTAATTTACTTAAAAATAACGGTCCCAATGATTTGGGTGAGTGCACGCTCAGCGTCTTTTAGATGTTTGTGGATGTGTAACAATTGTATTTGTTCCTCACCAGTTACTTGTTCCATATCGGATTGATTCTGACGAATCATTTTCTTTATTTTTCTAAGTTTATAATACAATAAACTCACTTCTACATCTTGATGAAAAGACACATCCGCCACTATCTTTTTAATGCCTAATTTCTCGTTCCATCTTTGGCTCAATTCATGTTCGGGCTCAAAAAGGCCCATGACTAATTCTTGGATTTTAGGATCCTCGTGGTATTGTAAGGTTTTATTATTAGGCACTTTACCGGCTGACTGCCATTCAAAATAGACTTTGACCAAATGGATCATATCTGCATTATCCAATGGGAAAGGCTCTAGTTCTGATGCAATCCAATTGGATACCAATTGACCATCTGCTAATACTTCATTGCCATGCTCCACCAATAATCTTACTAGGTTCTTCTCATGCAATAAGTCTTTATCAAGCACGATGTCAATATTGTCAAGCTCCTGTGTTTCATTTTGGAAGCTAGGCATTAAAATGGCCGCCTCGTCATAAGCCATTTTCTTTTCTTCCTTAACAATCTTATCGCGCTTAAACTTATTGACTAATTGGGTTAAACCCGTTTCGTCAATGCGTAATATATCCGAACACTTTCTTACGTACTCTTGTAATTTCGTAAAATCTTCAGCCTTATTAATTTTACTTAATGTTTCTGCCATTTGATTGACAAGGCTATTCTTCTTATTCAAGTCATTGCCCACTTCTTTAAGTTGGACTTCTAATTGGAATAAGATGAAATCTTTTTTCGCAGATTGTACAAAATCTCTAAAGGCATCTGGGCCCACTTTATTGACATAGCTATCTGGGTCTTCATTGTCTGGAATCAAAACTAGTTGCACATTCAAACCTTCTTCCAGCGCCATATCTAGCCCTCTTAATGCGGCTTTTACACCTGCTGCATCACCATCATAAATGATGGTCAAATTCTGCGTATACTTTTTAACTAACCTCAATTGATCTATCGTCAAAGAAGTACCACCACTTGCAACTACATTTTCAATGCCTGCTTGGTGTAAGCTAACCACATCCGTATAACCTTCTACTAGTAAACATTCATTGGCTTTATCTATCGCAGTTCTTGCAAAGTAGGAGCCATATAAAATCCTACTTTTAATATAAATCTCATTCTCAGGGGTATTGATATATTTAGGAGAACGATCGTTTTTAGCAATTTGCCTTGCCCCAAAACCAATAATTTTTCCAGTGGTATTGTGAATAGGGAAGATGATTCTATCTCTATAATTATCCTGCCACTCACCATTGCGCTCCACCACTAAACCTGTTCTTGCAAACAATTCCGGATTAAATTGGTTTTGAATCAATGCACGAGCTAAACTATCTTTTTCGGAAGGGTTGTATCCTATTTTAAACTTCTCTACAATGGGTCTTAAGAATCCGCGGTGTTGCATATAACTCTGTGCAATCGTTTCGCCGGCTTCTGTGTCCCAATATTGTTTTGTAAAAAAGTCCATAGCAAAATGGTTGATAGCATATAAACTGTCTGCAGTTTGTTGTGCGATCTTTTGTGCTGGACTCGTCTCCGTTTCTTCGATTTCAATATTGTATCTAGCCGCCAACCATCTCAAGGCTTCTACATAACTGTACTTCTCATGTTCCATCAAAAAGGTGATGGTATTGCCGCTCTTGCCGCAACCAAAGCATTTATAGATTTCCTTAGCGGGGGAAACGGTAAAAGAAGGAGATTTTTCGTTGTGGAAAGGGCAGTTGCCTAGATAATTAGTACCTCTTTTTTTCAGTTTCACAAATTCACCCACCACATCAATGATGTCAATTCGGCTGGTAATTTGTTGAATGGTTTGAGGTGTGATCATGGGAGCGCGAATTTAACAAATCTTATACTATTCTTGGGTAGAAAACTCCATATCGTCACTATCTAACAATTCACGCTCAATTTCTTCCATTTGAACAATGTCCCAGGCTTCAGATTCAGTTGGGGTCAAATTCATTACTTCTCCATATTCAGTAGTGTCTAGGGCATTTTGCAGGTCCTCAGAAAGGCAGCAGAGCACAAAACTGGTATTATTGTCATAAAAGGCCTCCTGATGTGTAGCAAATAGTTCCATAATGCTTGATTCCCAATTTTTTACAGCTGCCAGGTTCAAAACAAGGTTTTTAGGGCTATTGGCACCTAATTTTTGAATCAAACTGGTCAATTCTGGCACGAGATTTGAACTAAGATTAGGGTCGAGTAAGCTTAAAACGGTGAATTTCTCTTTGGTATCTATTTTATACTGCATAATCACATACTTTAGGGTAAATTTATTCGTTTATCTAATAACAGCTCGAATAATTATATGGATAACAATTTTTCAACACAAGTTAAGGAAATCATCTCTTATAGTAGAGAAGAAGCATTAAGATTAGGCAATGATTTTATTGGCGCAGAACACCTCATGTTGGGGCTGATCCGTGATCAAGAAAATACGGCTATCAAAGTTTTAAGGCAATTGAATGTCAATCTTGGGGAATTAAGAAAAGAGATTGAATTGGCGGTGAAAGACAAGTCAGGTAAGAATATAGCCAATATCAATAGTTTACCTTTGACGAAGCAGGCTGAAAAAGTCATCCGAGTGACTGTTTTAGAAGCCAAGGCTTTAAAAAGCCCAATGGTAGAAACAGAACACCTTTTATTGAGTATTCTTAAGAATAAAGAAAATATTGCCACTCAAATTTTGAATCAATTTGATGTTGACTACGATTTGTTCCGCAACGAACTGGGTATGGTCGGTTCATCCCCATCTGCGCCTTCAAGTCCAAGTGCAGAATACCAAGAAGAAGGGGACGATGAGTTTGAAGATGAAAAAGGAAGCCGTGGCTTTGGTGCTGGATCTAAAACTAAGCCTAACGCGCCAAGTAAATCAAAGACGCCAGTACTAGACAATTTTGGTCGCGATATTACCAAATTAGCAGAGCAAGATGCATTAGATCCAATAGTTGGAAGAGAAGCAGAGATTGAAAGAGTGAGCCAAATATTGAGTCGTCGTAAAAAGAACAATCCAATTTTAATTGGTGAACCTGGGGTGGGTAAAACAGCGATTGTAGAAGGGCTTGCATTAAGAATTGTACAAAGAAAAGTCAGTCGAGTTTTATTTGATAAAAGAGTGATCTCTTTGGATTTAGCAGCTTTAGTGGCTGGTACCAAATACCGTGGCCAATTTGAAGAGCGTATGAAAGCGATCATGAATGAGTTAGAGAAAAACAGAGATGTTATTTTATTTATTGACGAGATCCATACAATTGTGGGTGCTGGTGGTGCAAGCGGTTCTTTAGATGCTTCTAATATCTTTAAACCTGCATTGGCTAGAGGAGAATTGCAATGTATCGGTGCTTCCACATTAGACGAATACCGTATGCATATCGAAAAAGATGGTGCATTAGATCGTCGTTTCCAAAAAGTAATTATTGAGCCACCAAGTGTAGCGGATACGATTACGATATTGAACAATATTAAATCTAAATACGAGGATTATCATAGTGTAGTGTATGACCAAGAAGCGATAGAAGCATGTGTTAAATTGAGTGATCGATACATGACGGATCGTTTATTGCCAGACAAAGCAATTGATGTATTAGATGAAGTAGGTGCAAGAGTGCATTTGAAAAACATTTCTGTACCAGAAGATATTGTTGATTTAGAGAAACAAATTGAAGAAGTCAAGAACGAGAAAAATCGTGTGGTGAAAAGTCAACGTTTCGAAGAAGCTGCAAGCTTAAGAGATACAGAGAAAAAATTAGGAGAGGCTTTAGAAAAAGCGAAATTAAATTGGGAAGAAGATAGTAAGAATAAGAAATTCCCAATTAACGAAGAGCATATTGCTGAAGTCATTAGCATGATGACAGGTATCCCAGTGAAGCGTATGGTGGAAGCAGAGACCACTAAGTTGCGCAAGATGGCCGAAGACATGCGTGGTCAAGTGATCGGGCAAGAAGATGCTATTGGTAAAGTGGTGAAGGCGATACAGCGAAATAGAGTAGGTTTAAAAGATCCTAAAAAACCAATTGGAACATTTATTTTCTTAGGGCCAACAGGGGTCGGCAAAACAGAATTAGCGCGTGCTTTAGCAAGAAATATGTTTGACTCAGAAGAATCCTTGATTCGAATTGATATGAGTGAATACATGGAAAAATTTGCAGTCTCTCGTTTGATTGGAGCGCCTCCAGGATATGTGGGTTACGAAGAAGGGGGACAATTAACGGAGAAGGTTCGTCGTAAACCTTATTGTGTAATTTTATTAGATGAGATTGAAAAAGCGCATCCAGATATTTATAATATTTTATTACAAGTATTAGATGATGGTATTTTAACAGATGGTTTAGGCCGTAAAGTAGATTTCAAAAACACGTTAATTATCATGACTTCAAATATTGGCGCACGTCAATTGAAAGAATTTGGAGATGGTGTTGGATTTGCAACTGCAACAAGAATGCAGCAAACGGATGAGAACAATCGTTCTGTTATAGAAAAGGCATTGAAGCGTACTTTTTCACCTGAGTTCTTAAATAGAATTGATGATGTAGTCGTGTTTAATTCATTGACTAAAGAAAATATCTATTTGATCATTGATATCATCATGAAGCATGTACTAGCACGTTTAGTGAACCTAGGGTTAAACCTAGTGCTTACAGATGCTGCAAAAGAATTCATTGCTGACAAAGGATACGATGTTCAATTTGGTGCAAGACCTTTACATAGAGCCATCCAAAAGTATATCGAAGATCCTTTGGCCGAAGAAATTTTAAATCACTCGGTAAAACAGGGGGATACTTTAATAGGAGATTTAGACAAGGAAAAGACGAGTTTGACTTTTACTTTACAAAAAAAGGAAAAAGAAAAAACACCTAAAGTGCCAAAAGAACCTAAACAAGATTAGCATTGAAGTACTAGAAATAAAAAGGCCCTGAAT
>JBFYPO010000125.1:0-4467 GCA_041303215.1 Asinibacterium sp.
GGTAAATTATTACCTGCTTCATTAAGAGTGGGTCAAATTGTTGCTTTACGTTTTGCAGCAGATGCAGAGTTTCCGGCATTAGTAGCAAAAGCTGCTGCCGAAGACCTTTCCGGAAAAGCCATCAAGCAATCTATTCAAAACTGGAAAGCAGATTATTACCGCGTATAATTCAAACAAATTCTAAAATATAGTAAGACCCTTCATACGATGGGTCTTTTTTTTGCTTAAATTTATTGGATCTAAAACAATTTTATAATGAAACAATTTTTTGCGTTTTTAAGTTTATTCGTTGCGATGCAGGTTGGTTACGCGCAGGATCTAAACAAAGCATTCGCTCCAGTGAAATGGAGAAGCATTGGACCCTTTAGAGGTGGTCGATCTAATACTGCAACAGGTGTAGTAAACAACAATGCAACCTATTATATGGGTACCACGGGCGGCGGTTTGTGGAAAACAGAAAATAGCGGTATAAACTGGAATAATATTTCTGATGGATTTTTTAAAACAGGCTCCGTTGGCGCTGTTGCCGTAGCAGAGAGCGATCCCAATATAGTATATGTAGGCATGGGCGAGCATGCGATAAGAGGCGTGATGACACATCATGGAGATGGGGTGTATAAAAGCACCGATGCAGGAAAGACTTGGAAAAAAATGGGATTGGATGCAACCCAACATATTTCAAGAATTGCTATTGATCCAAAAAATCCAAATATCGTTTTTGTTGCAGCACAGGGTGCCTTGTATAGTAAGTCCGCAGAACGTGGCATTTATAAATCTACAGACGGTGGTGTGAATTGGAAAAAAGTTTTATTCGTAGATGATAAAACAGGTTGTGCAGAATTGTCAATGGATATGCAAAACCCTTCTATCTTATACGCTGCTATGTGGGAACATGGTCGTTTACCATGGCAAGTAATTAGTGGTGGTCCTGGTTCTGGATTGTATAAATCAACCGATGGTGGTAACAGTTGGGATAAAATGGAAAACGGATTACCAAAAGAAATGGGTAAAATGTCCATCGCCGTTTCAAGAGCGAATGCAGAAAAAGTGTACGCTTTAATTGAAAGTGATTTTAATAAAGAAGCGGGTGGGTTATATGTATCTGATGATGCAGGTGCAAGTTGGTCACAAATCAATAAAAGCCATCGTTTGATTCAAAGAGCATGGTATTATATTGAATTGTTTCCAGATCCAACCGACGAAAATACAGTGTACGTTATGAGCGCACCTTCTTTAAAATCTATCGATGGTGGAAAATCATTTGTAGACTTTGCGGACACACATGGTGATTATCATAATTTATGGATTCATCCAACCAATGGAAAAAATATGGTGATTGCAGATGATGGAGGTGCGGCAGTAACACATGATGGCGGAAAATCATGGAGCAGTCAAAACAATATGCCTACGGCACAGTTTTATAGAATCAATGTAGACAACGAAACACCTTATCATATTTATGCAGGACAGCAAGATAATACTTCTGTAAAAATTGCAAGTCGCGCTATTGGTGCAGGTGGTATTGATGAAAGGAATTGGTCTGCATCTGCAGGAGGTGAAAGTGCCTTCTTGGCATTTGATCCAAACAATCCAAGATTTGTATTAGGGGGCTCATATCAAGGTACTATTGAAGTGTTAGATACCAAAACAAAAGGAAGCACCAATGTTATGGCAGCACCTATTCAGTATTTAGGAAGAGATGCGAAAGATATTAAGTATCGTTATAATTGGAATGCGCCCATCATTTGGAGCAAGCATGAGCCAAACACCTATTATCATGGTGCACAATATTTATTAAAAACTTCTGATTGGGGGAAAACATGGAAAGAAGTTTCTCCAGACTTAACACGTAATGAAAAATCGAAGCAAGGAAAACCTGGTGTGCCTTATACCAACGAAGCTGTGGGTGCAGAAAACTATGGCACGCTTGCTTATGTAATGGAATCAGTTCATGAAAAAGGAGTGATCTATACCGGCAGCGATGATGGTTATGTGTACTTAACAAAAGATGGCGGTGCAAGCTGGAAAAATATCACACCTGCTGGACTAGCTGAGTGTTTGATCAACGCGATTGAGGTTTCTCCTCATGATAAAGCAACCGTATATATTGCAACCACTAGGTATAAATTCAACGACCATACACCTGGTTTGTATAAGTCAACGGATTATGGAACCACCTGGACCAAAATCAATACGGGTATTGCAAACAATGCATTTACGAGAGTAGTACGTGAAGACGATGTAGTAAAAGATTTATTATTTGCGGGTACCGAATTGGGTGTTTACATTTCAAATAATGGTGGAAAAAATTGGAGTCCATTTCAATTAAACTTGCCGCTTACCCCTATTACAGATTTACGTGTGCATCAAAACAATTTGATAGCAGCTACTTCTGGTAGATCTTTCTGGATCTTAGATGACTTAAACATAGTTCGTCAGTTTAAGGCGGACGCTACTACAGTAAAATTATACGACCCTGCTGCCACTTTATTAGCTACAGGTTATAGCGAATTAGACAACAATGATGATAGCTTTACAGGTGCAAAATCAAACGCGGGTGTAAATCCTGCCACAGGCATGGTATTGTATTATCAACTTCCTGCACTGGCGGATTCTGTTGAACTCAAATTAGAAATTCGCAATGCAGCTGGCCAATTAGTGCGCAGCTTTAGTTCAAAGTCGGATGAAAATTATATACGTTATGATGGTGGCCCAAGAAAAGAGCCAACACTAAGTAAAAACAAAGGCTTAAATCGTTTTGTTTGGAACCTTCGTCATGCTACTGTAACAGCAATACCTTATGTATATATCGAAAGTAGTTTTAATGGACACAAAGCGATACCAGGAAAATATATGATTCGTTTAACTGCCGGCGAAAACACTGTAGAGACAACAGGAACAATTTTAGCGAATCCAAATTATGCAACTACCGCAGCCGACTATCAGCTGTATGATCAAGTGATGCACCAAATGGAAACTACTGTGAGTGAAATGCATCAAATGGTGAATCAATTAAAGGACAATAGTAATCGCTTAGAAGTATTGGCTAAGAAGTTAAAGACAGATGCTACTTATAATGGAGATAAATATGCAAGCTTAAAACAAAATGCAACTGCGCTTGTTGCAAAATTAAAAGCATGGGATGAAGATATGATTCAAAGAAAATCTACCTCTTATGATGATGTTGAAAACTTCCCAAATAAATTTACTGCCAACTATATGTTCTTAATGAATCAAACAGAAAGTGATATACCACAAGTCAATCAACCAAGCTTAGACTTATTAAAAACCTATACCGAAGAGTGGGAAAAATTAAAAGCAGCTGGACTTCAATTAAAAAATGAAGCCATCCCAGCATTGAATAAGCAATTGTGGGCATTAGGCATGGGGGCTATTTGGTAGACCCTAATTGACCTTTATAAAAGGAACGCAATCCGATAGGTATTAGTTGTCCGCGTGTAAAATGCTCGGCCTGGTATCTTTTGGATTGCGTTTTTCATATGCACCTACCGGTTGCATTAAAGTTGGTTTGAAGTCTCTTGGCCTTTTTAATTCGTATTGATAAAAAGCCTCTCCTATCGATCTTAAGAACGGAAAACCTACAGTTGCTTCGTCATATTTTGAATCATTTACTACGCCATCGCTATTTACATACACTGTTGCTGATAGCATATAATCAATGTTGTTTTTCGTGTCAAGGACATAAGACACATCGGTCAAAAACCCATAGGCCCAACCGACTTTATTAAAGACCCTAATATGTGTAGGCATTTGATGGGTGCTGTCCTGAAAAAAGAACTTTACATAGCTATCATAAAAAGTAGCAGTATCATATTTTGGATAGTTGGTTTCAGAAGGGTATTGTGATAAGTATTGCAATAAAAACAACCTATCCGCTTCGCTTATATTAAATCTGTTTTCAGGAGCTACAGAAGTAGGGAAGACAATTGCCTGCAACATTTTCTGCATATCTGACAAGGAAATAGTATTATGTCTTGTAAAATCAAATGGGGCTTTAATCAATTCGTCTTTACTATTCCAATGGGCGTCACCTATAAATACTGGAGCGCCGAATTCAAAACTGTCTTTATTATATTGTGGTGCTAGTTGCATAATGACGGCTCCTTTGTCGTCAAGGAATTTGATGCCGTTGGTATGTCTATTCTGCTCTTCCGTATAACCCATGAACTGTCTAGTTATTCTGGTAGAAGTATACCCCTTCTTTTGAAGTTTTTTATGGATGTCTCCTTGTCCGATAAATTGATACAGTCTGTTATAAGGATCGTTTTCTGAAATCAAAAAAGCACGTTTTACAAAATGAGCGATAGATGGTTTTTTATTTGCAGCACTGGAGTCGGCATACATGGCCACTTGTCGCTCATAGCTACTGTCAAATTGCATAGTTGTATACTTATTTACTCCGGGGTTATTCAATTCATTTAATTTTTCCATCGCTAAAAATGCCAA
>JBFYPO010000126.1:0-39173 GCA_041303215.1 Asinibacterium sp.
GTCTGTAAAAAGCTGCGAATAGCGCTATGCGCTGGCAAGCTTAAAGTGGGGTCTTTTTCACAAATAGCAGCTGCTGCTTCTTTGGCAAGCTCCATGGTCGCCCTATCGTTGATTAAACTAGCTAGTTTAAAATTCAATGCCCCACTTTGTCTTGTGCCATCAATATCACCTGGCCCCCTAATTTCTAAATCTTTTTCTGCAATGATAAAGCCATCATTTGTGTTACACATAATTTTTAATCTTTCTCTTGCTTCCCTGCTGGCTTTTACACTACTCAACAAAATACAATAACTCTGTTCAGATCCTCTTCCCACCCTACCTCTTAACTGGTGCAATTGGGATAAACCAAACTTTTCTGCACTCTCAATCACCATCACGGATGCATTGGGTACATTCACCCCTACTTCTATCACTGTGGTTCCAACTAAAATTTGTGTATCCCCTGATTTAAATCGGTTCATGTTTTCCGCCTTTAAATCATTGGGCATTTTTCCATGGACCATACTAATTTTATAAGTGGGCTCAGGAAAAAAACTTTTGACTTGTTCATACCCTTGCATTAAATCCTCATAACTCATCTTTTCGCTTTCCTCAATCAAAGGATATACATAATAAGCTTGACGTCCTTTTTGAATTTCTGATTTCACAAAATCCATCACAGAAGCCCTCGATGTTTCATAACGATGAACTGTTTTTATGGGTTGTCTACCCGGCGGCAATTCATCCATGATACTATAATCCAAATCCCCATAAGCTGTCATGGCTAAGGTTCTTGGAATTGGCGTGGCAGTCATCACCAATACATGAGGAGGAATAGATGCTTTTTTCCAAAGCTTTGCTCTTTGCTCTACCCCAAATCGATGTTGCTCGTCAATCACCGCCAATCCCAATTTTTTAAATTGAACCGGATCCTCAATCAATGCATGCGTACCTACAACAAAATGTATGGTATCATCTAATAATCCTTGTAGTATTCTTCTTCTTTCTGCCGCTTTTGTACTACCTGTTAAAATAGCTACTTCGACTGGCATTTCTTTTAAAAGTTCCGTTAAACTAGTATAATGTTGTTGTGCTAAAATTTCTGTGGGCGCCATCAAACAACTTTGAAATCCGTTGTCTGCAGCAATTAACATGGCCATCAAAGCAATCATTGTCTTTCCACTTCCTACATCACCTTGCAACAATCGATTCATTTGAAAACCTTTTGCTACATCTTGTCTAATTTCTTTAATCACCCTTTTTTGCGCCCCTGTTAATTCAAAAGGCAAGTAGTTATTGTAAAATGTATTAAAATAATCTCCTACTTTTTCAAAGACCTGTCCTTTACTATTTTTATGTCGATCAATCTTAATCAGGTTCAATCTAATTTGAGCAATAAATAATTCTTCAAAAATTAATCTTGATAAGGCTTGTTTATAATGTGCTTGACTAGCAGGAAAATGTATTTGACGAAATGCTTCCCACCTACCCATTCTATCTTTTAACAAATGTGTAGGTAGGTTTTCAGGCAGGTCTCTTTCACTAATTTGCTGAAATAGTACTTGGGTCAATTTCCCAATTTGTTTTGCGTTTAAGCCTCTTGCTTTTAATTTTTCGGTAGAGCCATAAATAGGTTCTAGCAAGGACTTATTGGCCATGGTTTGTGCCACAAAAGGTTCGATTTCTGGATGAACGATTTGAGGTTTCCCATTGAAAAAGCCTACTCTTCCAAATACGATATAGGTTTGCCCTTCTACTAAATTCTTTTGAACATACTGAATGCCCTGAAACCATGCCAGTTCTAATTGGCCGGTTTCGTCCCTTAATTGGGCTACCATCCTTTTGGAACGCTTTTCTCCAATCGTATTGAAACCCAATAAAACCCCTTTCACCTGAATAAAGTCCATTTCTGGGGCCAACTGACTAATAGGCGTAAGTTTGGTCTTGTCCACATGGCGATGGGGGAAATGCTGTAATAAATCGCCAAAAGTATAGATACTGAGCTCTTTTTTAAGCAATTCAGCCCTCATTGGGCCTACACCCTTTAAGTATTCAATAGGACTGGATAAAAGAGAAGCTAGGCTCAAGCGTTTTTTTTTAGATTCAGGACAAATATCCCAAAAAGATGGCAAAAAATGGGATTGCGATTCATTATCTTCGCACAGCTATGGAAAAGGAAATCGTATTGAGTGGAATAAGGCCTACTGGCTTCTTACATTTAGGAAATTATTTTGGCGCAATGCGCAATTATGTGCGCATGCAAGATGAATACAATTGCTACTTTTTTGTAGCCAACTGGCATAGCTTGACGACGCATCCAGATACCAAAACTTTACAAGAAAGTGTATTGCGTGTTGTGGCAGAAAATATTGCATGTGGATTAGATCCAGAGAAAGTGTCTTTATATGTTCAGAGCGACGTGCCAGAAATTGCAGAATTGTATTTGTACTTAAATATGTTGGCTTATAAAGGGGAGCTTGAAAAGACTACCACTTTTAAAGATAAAGTACGCATGCAGCCAGAAAATGTGAATGCTGGCTTATTAACTTATCCCGTATTACAAGCTGCGGATATCTTAATTCATCGTGCTGTAAAAGTACCCGTTGGAAAAGACCAAGAACAGAACTTAGAAATGGCAAGAAATTTTGCTGAAAGATTCAACCACCGTTATGGAGAGACTTTCCCGCTTCCTTATGCCTTTAACTACAATAGTGAGTTAGTTAAAATCATGGGCTTAGACGGTAATGGAAAAATGAGCAAGAGCGAAAATCAAATGACTACCTTGTTCTTAGCAGATGAAGACGATTTGATACGTAAAAAAGTGATGAAAGCTAAAACAGATCAAGGTCCATTAACCCCTCATTCTATTAAACCAGACTATATTCAAAACTTATTTACGTTAATGAGCTTGGTGAGCACCCCAGATACGGTACAAAAGTTTGAGGAAGATTTTAACAATAGCTCCGAAGGGAATTGTATCATTCGTTATGGTGATATGAAAAAACAATTGGCCGAAGACATGGTTCAATTTATTAACCCAATCAGAACGAAGGCCGCAGACTTACAAAACAACAAAGACCTTTTATTAAAAATAATTCATCAAGGTGCTGACAAAGCAAGAGCAAGTGCTTCAGCAACTTTAACAACCGTTCGAAAAGCGGTTGGCATGGAGTATCTATAAATTCAATCTAATTTCATTCAACTCACTTATAAGATTATGGCAAAAGCAGTAACTAAGAAACCAAAACACGTAGCAATCGCTGGTAATATTGGTGTAGGTAAAACAACCCTTACCGAATTATTAAGCAAGCATTACCGTTGGATACCTCAATTTGAGGACGTAGACCATAATCCATATTTGATGGACTTTTATGACGACATGCCAAGATGGAGTTTTAATTTACAAATCTATTTTTTACACGGCAGATTGAATCAGATCTTAGAAATTCAGAAAGGCACTGAAACTATTATTCAAGATAGAACCATCTATGAAGATGCTAATATCTTCGCGCCTAACTTACACGAGATGGGCTTGATGAGTAAGCGTGATTTTGATAATTATTATGGCTTTTTTAATACCATTAAATCAATGGTTCAACCTCCAGATTTATTGATCTATTTGAAAGCCTCTGTACCTACCTTGGTTTCACAAATACAAAAAAGAGGTAGAGAGTACGAAGAAAATATCCGTTTAGACTATTTAAAAAGATTGAACGACTATTATAATAAATGGATTGACAACTATACAGAAGGTCCTTTATTAGTGATTGACTGCGACAAAATTAAGTTTGGTGAATCAGAAGAAGATTTAGGTCATATCATCAGCAAGGTAGATAGTACTTTATACGGCTTATTTTAATTAATTTTTTGATTTTAATTTTAACTCAAAATAGATGCAACAAATAACACCTGAATTATTAGAGCAAATAAAATTAATTGTTGGTGCAGAATATGTTTTCACAGACGCAGAAAGTTTTGAGCAATACGGCAAAGACCACACTGAACGTTTACATTTTGATCCGGCAGTTGTAGTCAAGCCAAGAACACCAGAAGAAATAAGTGCATTGATGAAATTAGCCAATGCACATTTAATTCCAGTTACCCCAAGAGGCGCTGGTACTGGATTAAGCGGAGGAGCACTTCCCCATTTAGGTGGACTAGTGATAGCGATGGAGCGTTTCAATTCCATTTTAGAAATAGATGAAAGAAATTTGCAAGTAACGACCGAGCCTGGTGTGATTACAGAAGTGCTACAAAATGCAGTGAAAGAAAAAGGCTTGTTTTATCCTCCCGACCCAGCAAGTAAAGGCAGTTGTTTTATTGGAGGAAATATTTCAGAAAATTCAGGCGGGCCCAAGGCGGTAAAATATGGCGTAGTAAAAGACTATGTATTAAACTTACAAGTGGTGCTTCCAAATGGTGAGCTTATTTGGACTGGTTCGAATATTTTAAAAAATGCAACTGGTTATAATATTACTCAACTCATAGTGGGTAGTGAAGGCACCTTAGGTATTGTGACTAAAATAGTACTAAGATTAATCCCCAACCCCAAGTTTGATTTATTGATGCTAGCTCCTTTTAATAGTTTAGAAAAGGCAAGTGAAGCAGTGAGTGCAATTTTCAGGGCTGGTATAACCCCTAGTGCTATGGAGTTGATGGAAATTGATGCAATTACGCTCGCTTCAAAAATTTTAGATAGCACGGCCATTCCAATTACAGAAGGTTTAGCAGCACATTTAATTATAGAAGTAGATGGCAATAATTTAGATGTGTTAATGGGTGAAATGGAAGCGATTTCGGAAGTACTTTCCCAATTTGAAGCAGGTGAATTATTTTTTGCTGATGATGCCCAACAAAAAAATGAACTTTGGAAGATAAGACGCAAAGCCAATGAGGCTGCGGTGATGGCAGGTTATACCATTGAGGAAGATACTGTTGTGCCAAGAGCTGAACTACCTAAATTAATCAAAGGCGCTAAGGATTTAGGGGCGAAAAACGGATTTAAAGTGGTCTGTTATGGACATGCTGGAGATGGCAATTTGCACATCAGAATTAACCACCCTACGATTAAAAATAGCCACGGCAACCAAGAGATGACTACTATCTTGAAAGAGTTATTTGTTTTAGTACATAGTTTAGGTGGCACGATTAGTGGAGAACATGGCATTGGATTGATTCAAAAACCATACATGCCCGTTGTATTTAACAATGCCTCTCTTGAAATTATGCGTGGTATTAAAAAAACATTCGACCCAAACAATATTTTGAATGCTGGTAAAATATTTGATCTAGCCTAATGCAAAAAAAGAACCTATTCTTATCCCTTCTATTTGTCTGTAGTATCCAAATGCTTACAGCACAAGAAATTGTTAAAACGACCCCTGTTTTAAATGAGCGTCCCGTATTTGTAGGCGGTAATCTTGTATTGGGTGGAGGTTCAGGCTGGTTTCAATTTGGTGTCAATCCTGAAGCTTATAAAAAAGTAAATGAATGGGTAGACCTTGGCGCAGCAGCGAACTTATTATTTTCAGCGGCTAATCCAACTTCTTTTTCAGACACTAGATCCAGAAGCTTCCAATTTGGCATGGGTGGTTTCGCTAGAATATGGCCAGCAGAACGTTTCTTTTTACAAGTACAACCCGAATACAATTGGAATTGGACAAGCTTAAAAGATATGAGCACCAACAGTGAAACCTCAGGCGCCTCTAGAAAAGTTCGTTTTGGTGCAGAAAGCTTATTAGCCGGAATTGGATATGGTAGTAGATCAGACAATGGCATGACCTATTTTTCCGTGATGATAGACCTATTGAAAAATCCAAACTCACCCTATAGAGATGGCTTGAATCGTGCAGATCCATTTGTGAAAGCAGGTTTTGCATTCCCTATTCGTTCCAAGCATTAATTATACCCATAATTTCCTTTGCATCTTTAGCAATCGTAATTCTTTGCTTCCAATCGTCGTACATAAAACCGGCTGTATGCATATGATCCATCATAGCAATGAGTGGTGTATAATAGCCATCCCAATTTAATACAATGACTTTCTTTTGATGGATATTTAAATTGTTCCAAGTTAACATCTCAAATAATTCATCCATCGTACCCATGCCGCCGGGTAATATAATTGCCACATCTGCTTTATCGTATAAGATTTTTTTACGATCATGCATTGTATCAGTCACGATCAATTCTGTCAATCCTTCATGCTGGGCCTCCCACTCTAATAATAATTTTGGTATAATCCCAATTACTTTACCATGGCTTGCTAAAACTGCATCCGCGATAGCGCCCATGATCCCTTTTCCACCACCTCCATAAACCAATTGAATGCCCCCATCTCCCAATGCATTTCCTAAAAGGATTGCTTGTTCTGTAAAGCCTGGATGATTCCCTGATTTGGAGCCACAAAAAACGGTTACGGATTGTATTTTCATAGTGTAGAATTAATTAAGATCTACCACAAAATAATCAAAAAAGTCAAAGATTCTCACTACTTTGCTTCATCTAAAAGATACAAATCTACACTATGAGCGCAACGACCCTTTTTATCTTCGTAATTCTTTACTTTTTAGTATTGTTAGGCGTAGCAAAAATCACTGGCAAGAATAGTAATAATATGTCCTTTTTTATAGGCAATAAAAACAGCAATTGGATGCTGGTTGCCTTTGGTATGATCGGCACTTCCTTGAGTGGCGTCACTTTTGTAAGTGTCCCTGGTGCAGTTGGCAAAGATGCATTCCACTATTTACAAATTACATTAGGCTATTTAATTGGCTATATCACCATCGCTTATGTATTACTACCTATCTATTATAAATTAAACCTTACTTCTATTTATAATTATTTAGAGGGCAGGTTGGGTTTTAGTGCCTATAAAACAGGTGCGTCCTTTTTTATCCTTTCAAGAACATTGGGTGCCACTGCAAGATTGTATTTAGTCGTTAAGATTTTACAATATTTTATTTTGGACAATCTTCATGTACCCTTCTGGGCTACTACCCTTGTCATATTAATTATGATTCTTTTATACACTTATGAAGGTGGGGTAAAAACAATCGTATGGACTGATACCCTTCAAACATCTGGGATGTTGATGGGATTGATTATTTGTAGTATTTATATTTTGTCTGAACTTGACTTATCTGTTTTTGAAGGATTGATTGCCATGAAAAATCAAGCACTTGCAGATAACCCTTCTATGCATTTAGCCGATGTATTTAGTATGGATGTCAATAGCAAATCCTTTTTCTTAAAACAGATTATCGGCGGGGCATTTGTTACCCTGACGATGACTGGCTTGGACCAAGAAATGATGCAAAAAAACATCTCCGTAAAGAACTTGAAAGATGCACAAAAGAATATGGTCACCATTGGTTTCACTATGTTGATTGCCATTAGCTTGTTCTTATACTTGGGTGGCTTATTGCATTTATATGCAGCTCAAAATAATATCACTGCTACTGGTGATGATTTATTCCCCACATTGGCATTGAATCATATGCCTCCTTATTTATCAATTATTTTTATTCTTGCATTGATCTCTGCTTTGTTTCCTAGTGCAGATGGCGCTATCACTGCCTTGACTTCAAGTTTCTGCATTGATATACTCGGCATGCATAGAAATAAAAATTGGTCGGAGGCACAACAAAAAAAGATCAGACAAAGAACCCATTTAAGCTTTGCATTGATTTTTTTAATCATGGTCATGGTCTTTAAATGGATTGACAATAAGAGTACAATCGATTTATTATTAAAAATAGCTTCCTATACCTATGGCCCTCTTTTAGGCTTATTTGCTTTTGGTATCCTGACAAAAAGAAGCCTTAATCATACCCTTGTACCTGTCATTTGTTTCCTTGCTCCTATACTTTGTTTGGTTTTGGATTATTTCCAGGCTCAATTATTTGGAGATTTCCGTATTGGCCAGGAACTATTGATCATCAATGGCTTGATTACTTTTATAGGATTATGGCTGATTTCAAGCGCTAATAGCGAAAAAAATTAGACATTTGCAGCATGGATTTTATACACCCTGCTGCGAATGATTATGTAGAGCAGTTTAGCAATGCTACACCAGCCTATTTAAGGCCCATGTATGAGCAAACTAAATTGAGTCATCCTCATGCTCATTTGCAAAGCAATTGGAACCAGGGCGGCTTTTTGTCCTTTTTTAGCAAGCTGATTGTCCCAAAGCATATTTTAGAAATTGGCACATTTACTGGCTTTAGTACCCTATGCCTTGCAGAAGGCTTAGATGCAAATGGTAGCATACATACCATCGAACTTAGAGCAGAGGATGCAGCCACAGCCAGGGGCTATTTTGACTCCAGTAAAAAAGGAGCTCAAATCATTACTCATGTTGGGGATGCCAAGACGATACTCCCCACCTTAAATGAACAATGGGACCTGGTTTTTATTGACGCAGACAAAACGGGTTATATTGATTACATCAACCTAGTACTACCCTCTCTTTCAAAGCATGGTGTGATTATTGCAGATAATGTTTTATTTCATGGGCAAGTATTTGAAGAGAAAATTACTGGAAAAAATGCACTGGCCATTCACACATTTAATGAATATATAGCTCAACATGAAGGAATTGAAAACGTCATGTTGACCATAAGAGATGGATTAACCTTGATTCGAAAAAAATAATATGAAGCAAACAATACTACTCATTACAATTTCTTTTTTTGCGCTTGTAAATGGTTGGGCACAAAACAATAAAACAACCCTTGCCTATGTAGCGCAATTCAAAGAAATTGCTATGAAGGAAATGAAGCGTACTGGTATTCCAGCTTCTATTACATTAGCACAAGCAATTGTTGAATCTAATAGCGGTGAAAGTAATTTAGCAAAGCAGCATAATAATCATTTTGGCATTAAATGTAAATCAGACTGGAAAGGCGCTAAAACCTATCAGGATGATGATGCAAAGCAAGAATGCTTTAGGGCTTATGAAAATGCAGCGCAATCTTTCAAGGACCACTCTAATTTTTTAAAGAGTCGTCCTAACTATGTAGACTTGTTTTTATTAGACCCTGTAGATGACACCGCATGGGCTTATGGACTGAAGAAAGCTGGATATGCCACTGCTGCTGATTATCCTAAAAAATTATTGAAGATTATTGATGACTATGAATTAGCACAATATAATTTCCCAGAGCTAGCAAACGAAATTGATACTGCTGACAACAACGAGGAAGCAATAAGTGCTTTGGCGCTTATTGATACAAGCAAGGTAAATAGGGTGGATACAACCGTTATCAAAACTGTTGTTGCTGATACTTTACCCATTAAGACTTTGAATAAACCAACTGGCATTGCCTCTTCCAATATAAGTGACTATAGCAGTCCATTACCAGCAAAACAAATAATGGTTATCCCTTCAACAAAAGATACAGTCCAAACAAAGATTATTGAGACAGCTACTATAATTGATACAGCCAAATTAGTTGATGCTGTTCCCACAAATAGCATGGACACCCTTAAAAAAGTAGTCAAAGAAATCAATGCTCAAGATCCTGTATACAATTATCCAGAAGGCAGATTTAGAATCAATCAAGTGCCGGTTATCCTAGGAAAGAAAGACAGGTCCTTTGTTGACATTGCACTACAATACAATGTACCCTTGTATAAATTATTTGAATACAACGAAATCAATCCTTCCCTTTTATTAGAAAGAGACCAGCTAATCTTTTTAGGGCCAAAAAAGAAAGAAGGTAGTACCTCTTTTCATATTGCAAAACAAAACACCAATTTACATGAGGTAAGTCAGTTAGAGGGCATACAATTCAACTTACTGAAAGTATACAATCCGCAAATCACTGATCCTGTGAAAGCAGGCACACAAATACTATTGTTTAAAACAAAAGAAAACAATACTGCACCAAAAAAAGACAACACTTTGTTGTTCAGTAAAAAAAATAAATAAATTCAAAATAAATACTATGTCAACTATTCAAGTACTAGATAAAACCTTTGTACCCTATTTAAGTGAATCGTCCATTCAATCAAAAATTACTGAGCTTGCTGCACAATTAAATAAAGACTATGCAGGAAAGAGACCTCTTTTTTTATCTATTTTAAATGGTTCCTTTTTATTTACGGCTGATTTATTCAAACAAATTACAATTGAGGCCGAAGTGAGCTTTATTAAATTAGCCTCTTATAAAGGAACGAGTTCTACCGGCAATGTCATTACTGCTATTGGCTTAGACATTAACGTGAAAGACAGGGATATCATAATTTTAGAAGACATTATTGATACAGGAAAAACTTTACACCATTATTTACCACAATTAGAGAGTTTGCAACCTGCCTCTGTCAAAATCGCTGTATTGTTAGATAAAAAAGAAGCCTTGCAGTATCCAGTTAAAATTGATTATGCATGTTTTGAAATTCCTAACAAATTCGTAGTAGGCTACGGATTAGATTATGATGGATTGGGCAGAAACAGCAAAGATATTTATCAATTACAAGCATAAAAAAAGGGGACAAAATTTGTCCCCTTTTTTATTTGAATAGCGTATTATTTAAATGCCTCTTTTACTCTATCATAGAAACTCTTATCCCCTTTGACAGGCTTTGGCTTAAAGTTTTCACTTTCTTGCATTTTTTCTAAAGCTGCTTTTTCTTCCTCACTTACTTCCTGAGGCGTCCAAATATTGACATGAATCAATTGATCTCCCTTAGCATAACCTTGTACTTCTGGAAATCCTTTTCCTTTTAACCTAAATATTTTACCACTTTGGGTACCTGCTGGTATTTTGATTTTTGCACGCCCGTCAATCGTTGGGACTTCTACACTGGTTCCAAAAATGGCATCTGGAATAGTGATGTATAAATCAAAGGCTACATTCAAGCCATCTCTATGTAAAAATTCATGTGGTTCTTCTTCAATCATGATAATTAAATCTCCTGAAGATCCGCCACGCTCCCCTGCATTACCTTTTCCAGACATGCTTAATTGCATGCCATCTTGCACACCTGCTGGGATATCTATAGAAATGGTTTCTTCGCCATAGACTCTACCTTCACCTTTACAAGGAGTACATTTTGCAGTCACCGTGCTACCCTCTCCATTACAAGTAGGACAGGTATTCACCGTTTGCATTTGACCCAAAAAAGTATTAGTTACTTTACGAACCTGACCTGAACCTTTACAAGTGCCGCAGGTTTGAATACTTGATTTATCTTTTGCGCCATTGCCCCCACAAGTAGTACAAAGCACATGCTTCTTTACTTTCACTTGTTTGTTCACGCCATTGGCTATCTCTTCGAAATTCAACTTTAACTTAATCCTTAAATTACTTCCTCTCTGTCCTCTTGCTTTGGCACCTCCTCTAGAACGACTTTGTCCACCTCCAAAAAATCCACCAAACATATCGTCACCAAATACATCTCCAAATTGGCTAAAGATATCATTCATGTCCATGCCGCCGCCATAACCCCCATTTCCTCCACCTGTACCAGGACCAAAAGCTTGATGGCCAAAACGGTCATATTTTGCCTTTTTATCGGCATCACTTAAAATTTCGTATGCTTCTGCTGCTTCTTTAAACTTTTCTTCAGCTGCTTTATCCCCTGGATTTCTATCCGGATGATATTGCATAGCAACTTTACGGTAGGCCTTTTTTATTTCATCTGCAGATGCAGACTTACTTACTCCTAGTATTTCGTAAAAATCTCTTTTTGACATAATGCTTTTTTTATTTGCCTACGACCACTTTTGCAAAACGAATAATTTTATCATTCAAATAATATCCTTTTGTTACTTCATCAATTACCTTGCCTTTTTTTGTATCATCTGGCACAGGTACTTCTGTAATCGCTTCATGCAATTCCACATCAAATGGTTGGTCAATACTTTCCATCGCTTTTAACCCTTTCCCATGAAGTGTTGCTCTAATTTTATTAAATACCAATTGAATACCTTCTTTTTGCACAGTAATATCATCCGTACCATTCAATTGCTTCTCTGCACGATCACAATCATCCATCACGTCCAACAAGGACACAATTACGTCTTTCCCTGCAGTTTGAATTAGATCCACACGTTCTTTGGCTGTTCTTCTTTTGAAGTTTTCAAATTCTGCCATTAAACGTAAATATTTATCTTTCTGGTCTGCCAAATCCGCTTTTAATTGGTCCAATTCACTCAAAGGCATTTCTGCTGCTTCAGAATTGGTTTCAGGAGCTATTGGAGCCCCATTTTCAGTATCTACGATTGTTTCTTGACCTGATTGCGCTTTATCTTCCATAATTAACTATTTGTACTCTAGTGCACGCAAATATATTGCCAAAGCAATAAAAGAGCAAAATTGACATAAAAGAGGCTTAAAATGAACAAGTTGTCACTCATTCAGCCCCTATCTTTGCCAAATGACAAAGGTTTACCTAAATAAACGAATTACCCCAAGGATTGCCATGGGCCATCCCTGGATCTACAACAATGAAGTGGATAGAATTGCCGGCACTGTTTCCCCAGGCGATATAGTAGAAGTATACTACTTTGACGGGCAATTAGCTGGTCGTGGTTATATCAATCCAGGCTCTCAGATCATTATTCGATTATTGACCCGTAAAAGGGATACCATTGATGCAACATTTTTCCATCAAAAAATAAGTGAAGCTTGGGCTTATAGAAGACAATTAGGTTATACAGAAAATTGTAGATTGGTTTTTGGCGAAGCAGATGGTCTACCTGCCTTAATCATTGATAAATTCAATGATTACTTTGTGTTACAAACACTTTCCCTAGGCATAGAAAAATGGAAGCCTGCAATTGTAACGGCCATCCAAACAATTTTTTCGCCTAAAGGAATCTATGAAAGAAACGATGTGCCTGTTAGAGAATTAGAAGGATTAGAACAAACAAAAGGTTTTTTAACGGATCCTTTCCCAACAGAAATTATCATTCAGGAAAATGGTTTGCAATTTTATGTTGATATTGAAAATGGCCAAAAAACAGGTTACTTTTTAGACCAACAAGATAACCGACGCGCGATTCAACATATTGTTAAAGGTGCCGATGTATTAGGCGCATTCACGTATACAGGTACTTTTGAAATCCATGCAGCACAGTATGGTGCAAAATCTGTTTTAGGGATTGATATTTCAGAAAATGCAGTAGCGCAAGCCAATAAAAATGCAGCCTTAAATAAATTAGACCATATCGTTAAATTTGAGGCGATGAACGCTTTTGATGTATTGAAAAACTGGGGCAAAGAAGGACGAAAATATGATGTGGTCATGTTGGACCCACCTGCATTTACCAAAAGCAGAAGCAGTATCGAAAAAGCAGTAACTGGTTATAAAGAGATCAATTTAAGAGGCATGAAAATGATCAACAATGGAGGCTTCCTAGTCACTTCTAGTTGTACCAATTTAGTGAGTCCTGAATTATTTTTAGACACTATTTATATGGCAGCAAAAGATGCCAAAAAAAGAATTAGACAAGTAACCTATCAAACCCAATCAAGCGATCACCCAATCATCTGGGGCATGGAGAATACCCATTATTTGAAGTTTTTGATTGTAGAAGTTTGTGATAGATAGCATTGTTTTAAAACTAGCAAGAACAAAAAAGGGCCCGATGGGCCCTTTTCAAAATCATCAGCTTAAAAATCTTGTAGGTTTATATTTTATAAAACCTAACAAGATACAAAAGGGCCCGATGGGCCCTTTCAAAATCATCAGAAATCTTCTTGCGTTTTTTATATTCTAAAAAAAACTAGCAAGAAGATACATTTCAGTTTAATGTATTCAACGTAGTTTGAATCGCTTCAAAATTAGGTAAGTCTCCAGGTGTTGGACAAACCTCTGCATACTGCACTACTCCATGCGCATCAATTACAAAAGCTGCTCTCTTGCTTACGCCTTGCATTTCGAATGCTGGGAAGGTTTCATACAATACATCAAATGCTTTTGCAGCTGCTTTATTGAAATCGCTTAAAAGAGGAAAATTTAATTTTTGCTCTTCTTTGAATTTGCCTAAAGCAAACAAAGAATCTACAGAGATACCATACACTTGCGCATTGGTTGAATTGTATGCTGCAATATTGTCTCTTACATTACAAAGTTCAGTGGTACATACACCAGTAAAGGCAAGTGGGAAAAATAGAAGTACCACATTCTTCCCTTTAGCATCTGCTAAATGAACCTGGTTTTTATCTGTATCAAATAAAGTAAAATCTGGGGCGTTTTGTCCGATTGAAATTGGCATAGTTTGTTTTTTTTATAGTTTAACAAGTCAAAAGTAAAAGTGTTTAATGAGACATCGTTTTTTTTAAAGAAAATTAGTGCTTTACTAGCTCTAATTTTTCCCTTTTCGATAATGCCTCCACAGAGTCCATTAAAAGCTTCATCTCTACTGGGTGCTTATCTAGATAATCCATAGTAGCATAAAATTGTACCCGGTTTACCTTATTCAAATTGAATACACGTTGGTAATAAGAAGCTTTTTCTACAGACGGTTGAGCCAATGTATCCAATTGAGTCTGTCGCGAAAGATACTCATCTACCTGCATCAACTGCCAGACTGTTTTTTGCATCGTTTCAATCGGTAATAAGGCAGTTTGCTCAGGCTTTTTAGGTCCACAAGCAACAAACAAGAAGATCATTAAATAGAGCGCATTTTTCATTCAAAATAGGATTTATACTTATTTAAGTTAGTAATGTCAATAGCGGCAAGGGTAGTCATCAATTGTTTCTTGGTTGCCCTATCCGCATTCGAAAAAAGTCCAATTAATTCCGTCACCCTACTTTGCATAAAAATGGAGATAGCCATAGAATTCACTTGTTCTTCATTTAATTCTTGTAAACTCATTAAAGCATTAAGAATAGCCACTTTACCCTGTTCTTGATTTTCCGCTAATTGATCTATCCCTTTGCGGTAATAATTAAAAGCTACTTCATGTAATTTATCGAACCCACTCTTTGTATAATTATCAATGAGTACAAATCTATTACGTTGTCCATCATAGGATTTCCACCCACTAATCCCAGATCCATCTGGTGCATTATATACAATGTTTAATGCTTTACTAAAATAAGGCGCACCTCCATTCTTAGAAAAGGAATCATAGTCTAATCCCAAAATGACATATATATAATAAGCTAAAGTAGCAGTTAAGTTGGCCTCCAAAGCATCTGTCCTGGCCACATTGTTTTCATTGAATTCAATGGGTTGACCCAATTGATATTTAAAGGTGAAATTTGCATCTTGCATATTGAGCAAGGGTGTCGTATAATTAGCCCGAAAAACGGGTCTATTGGCCACAATACTTAATTTGGCATTGTAGACTCCTGGAGAAACAATCGATTCAATGGTGATGTAAAAGCTACAATCAATTTTCTCTTCCTGTGTAAACAAATCCGAAGTCCATTTACGTTGATTGATAAAGTCTTTTAATTGAGCTTGAAGCTGAACAAATATTTTAGGGTCAACTTGATTGTCCACTTTATTGGTCTGCAAGTTGACAACTGCATCAAGCTCCTGTCCTTTCAAATTTTGAATAAGACAAAAACATAGTAAAATAAATACCCCTCTTTTTAAAAACATGCCTAATTGTTTTATACCCTAAAATACAAAAACGTCCCGAATCTTCGGGACGTTTTATACTATAAGTTGAATGAGATTAACGGAATAAATCTGTCTCCTCATTTTTACGATGATAAATCTTGTCATCAATGAATTCAGCAGTAGCTAAAATCGCTGGATTCGGCATACGCTCATATGCTTTTGAGATTTCAATTTGCTCTTTATTTTCATGAATCTCTTCTAAAGAGTCTGTATGGCTAGCAAATTCTTCTAACTTAGAATGTAATTCTTCTCTGATAGAAATATTGATTTGATTGGCTCTTTTTGCAATGATCGCTATAGATTCATACAAATTGCCCGTTTTAGCTTTTAAGGCTTTCAAACTTTTTGTTTCTACAACAGCAGGTGTGTTAGCACCCATATGTCTTCTTAATTTACTCATTTTATATTATTTAAATATTGATCAGTTTGTTTCTTTATTTTTTTAGCTTCAGTCATTAAAGGACTATCGCTATATCTATCCACGAAATCATTATACTCTAGAATCACTTTTTCAAAACGCTCTTTTTGTTTGTCATAGAAGCTATTTTCAGCAAACTTGAAATAGGATTTCAAGGTCAATAACTTATATTTATCTGCTTGCGTAGCATCCGGAAAATAATCAGATAATAAACCATACGAAATTGCAGCAGCTCGGTACAATGCAAGGTCATAATACAATGTAGCCGTTTTGAAATCTTTCGATTCTAATTTTGCCCTACATGCATCAATCACTTCTGAAGCTTCTTTAACCCTAGGACTAGTTGGATGCGCATCAATGAAAGATTGCATTAATTGCATTGCTCTATTCGTTGTTGTTTGATCTAATTCTGCTTTAGGAGAACGCTTGTAATACGTATTTGCGCGCATGAATTCTACTTCTTCCACTTTTGCAGAATTAGGAAAGTATTCTATAAAAGTTTTGTAAATATTTTCTGCATTTTCGTAATCCTTATCATTATAATAAGAATTCGCATACATCAAATATAATTCCTCATAACGAGGTGTCCCTTTTACAAATGGTATAACTGATTCAAAGAGCTGTTGTGCGTTGCTGTATTTCTTTTCTGCAAAATACTGTTCTGCCATTTTTACTTTATAATCTGTATCCTTGTTCTTCAATACTTTTTGAAACTTTGAAGTACAAGCATTCAAGCTAAAAAACAGACAAAATAATAAGATGATTCTATTCATACAGGGAGGCAAAATTAACTAATAATCCTCAATTTAGGCCGAAAAAGATTGCAAATGAAGGCTTTAGCGTTAAGAAATCGCTAAAAACTGACTGAATACCAAACCTTTAGATAAAAAGGGGCTAAAAACAAATGACCCCCCAATTTGGGAGGTCATTTGATAAGCCTTCGAACAGTTCCTTGCCTTTATATTGCTATGATTGGCGAGAAAAAGGAATCAACTATCCTTCTTTGTTTTCGTCTAATTTAGCTTTGATTTCAGCTAATGCGCCTAAATCACCTAAAGTAGATTTCTCCACTTTACTTTGGATTGTTTTTACTGCTTTTTTAGTTTTCTCAGTTTCATCCTTCGCTTCTTTCTTAGCTACTTCCTTCTCTTCTTGGATGTTTTGCTCCCAAATTCTAGCATGAGAAACAACGATACGCTTTTCATTACGATCGAATTCGATCACCATGAATTGTGCAGTTTCTTCCGCTTGTACTTGTTTGCCATCTTCTTTAGCTAAGTGACGGTTAGGTGCGAAACCTTCTAAGCCATGAGGCATTTGTACGATAGCGCCTTTGTCATCCTTACGAACGATGGTACCATCATGAATAGATCCGATTGCAAAAGTTTCTTCTAATGCATTCCAAGGATCTTCTTCTAATTGCTTATGACCTAATTGTAATTTTCTATTTTCTTTGTCGATGTTCAAGATAATGATATCGATAGACTCACCTACTTTCACATACTCAGAAGGGTGATTGAAACGCTTTAACCAGCTTAAATCGCTGATGTGAATCATGCCACCAATTCCAGATTCTAATTCAACAAACACACCGTAAGGAGTGATGTTTTTAACTAGACCTTTGTGTTTGCTATTCTCAGGGAATTTATTGTCGATTGCATTCCAAGGATCTTGTGTCATTTGTTTAATGCTCAAGCTCATCTTACGTGCATCTTTGTCTAATGTAACCACCTTCGCTTCATGCTCATCTCCTAATTTGAAGAATTCTTTAGCGTTGATTGGTGTATTAGCCCAAGTGATTTCAGAAACGTGCACTAAACCTTCAACACCTGGTTGAATTTCTAAGAACGCACCGTAATCTTCGATGTTCACTACTTTCCCTTTCACTACACTACCTTCTGATAAGTCAGCTGGTAATACATCCCAAGGGTGTGGAGTCAATTGTTTTAAACCTAAGCTGATACGTTTTTTGTCATCATCAAAGTCTAATACAACCACTTGAATCTTCTGATCCATCTTAACCACTTCACTTGGATGAGAAATTCTACCCCAAGAGATATCCGTGATATACAATAAACCATCTAATCCACCTAAGTCCATGAAGGCACCGAAATCAGTGATGTTTTTAACCACACCTTCTAATACTTGACCTTTCTCTAACTTACTCATGATTTCAGCACGTTGTGCTTCGATATCACTTTCAATTAATGCTTTATGTGATACAACGGCATTCTTAATTGTTTCGTTAATCTTAACCACTTTGAATTCCATTGTTTTTCCTACGAATTGATCGTAATCTGTAACTGGTTTCACATCGATTTGAGAACCTGGCAAGAAAGTTTCCATACCAAATACATCAACGATTAATCCACCTTTTGTTTTGCTTGTAACTAAACCAGTAACAACTTCACCAGTCTTATGTACTTCCATAATACGCTCCCAAGCACGGTAGATACGAGCAGACTTACGGCTTAAGTGAAGATTACCATCGCGGTCTTCTTTCTCTACTACCATTACCTCAACTGTATCACCAGTTTTAACACCATTGGTGTCACGGAATTCATTCAATGATACTAAGCCATCACTTTTAAATCCGATGTTTACAACCACATCAGTTTTAGTTAAAGCAACTACTAGACCATTCATGATCTCTCCGTCATTGATTTGTACGAAAGTGTCATCATACACTTTGTCATACTTTACTCTTTCAGCTTCAGCATAATGACTCACGTTACGTTTGTCTACGCTCCAGTCGAAATCGTCGTGTGCAGTTTCAACTACCACTTCAGGTGCTTTTGTTGTCGCAGTTGCTTCAGTAGCTGTAGCGCCACCGAATTCCTGTGCGTCTGCGTTTAGGTTTTTTGAAAATAGTTTCATATAAAAATCCGGCGTTTTTGAACCGGACGGCAAAGGTAGTAAAAAGAGCAGAAAATAGATCAAAAAAGCCTCAAAAATTGAGGCATATCCGGTTTCTAACGAATTGATTTTCAATAATGAATTCCTAATTACCCATATGCTGGGCAGCAATCCAGCCAGATGTCCAAGCATGTTGAAAATTGAAGCCCCCTGTAATGCCATCTACATCCATCATTTCCCCAGCAAAATGCAATCCTGGAATCAATTTACTTTCCATTGTATTGGCGTCAATTTCTGCAAGGTCTACGCCCCCACAGGTTACAAATTCTTCTTTAAATGTAGTTTTGCCTTGGATAGACAAAGTCGTTCTTGTTAGCAATTGAATGAGTTGCTGTTGTGCAGTATTTTTTAAATCAGCCCATTTTGTTTGCTGGGCAATGCCAGCTTCTTGCAATAAAAAATGCCAAAGTCTTTGAGGCAAATCAAAAGGATTTTTTGAACCCATTTCTCTCCTGCCAAAATCTTGCCTTAAATTCATCCATTCTAATCGTAATGAGTTTTCATTGTAAATGGGTACCCAGTTGATTAAAATATTTCCTGCATAGTTGGCTTCCGCCATAGCTCTAGCACACCATGCAGATAATTTAATTGCTGCTGGTCCACTAATTCCCCAATGGGTAATTAATAAAGGCCCTTGTTCGATAAATTTTTCGCCCTGCCATTGAATGCTTGCTTGCTCCACAGATAAGCCCATTAATGTGGTGATTTTTTTATCGACCACATTGAAGGTAAATAAAGAAGGCACCGAAGGAATAAAGTGATGTCCTAAATCTTCTATCCATTTAAAATTAGCTGCTTTCACAATCCCACCTACTGCAAAACATATTTGATCCGCTTGAATTGTTTTTTGATTTCCAAAAACAAGCTCGAAGGAATGTTTTTCTTGGTTCATTTTTTTATTAACGCTCACTACTTCATGATTCAGTAAAATTTCAATTTGATATTGATTTACTTTTTTCATAAAACAGGCCACAATGGTTTCTGAATCATTGGTAATAGGAAACATACGCCCGTCTTTCTCTGTATGTAATTTAACCTCATTCTTTGCAAACCAATCGATGGTATGCTGTGTAGCAAATTGATAAAAAGACTTTTTTAAGAATCGTTGCCCTCTAGGATATTTTTGAATAAGTTGATCCACTGAAGGACAGGCATGTGTTACATTGCAACGCCCACCGCCACTTACACGAACCTTGGAAAGTAATTTAGAAGTTTTTTCGACAATGGTGATATGCCAATCGGGATGTAATTCTGCAATTTGTATGGCACAGAAAAACCCTGCAGCACCTCCACCCACCACTACAATGTTTTTCTTTTCCATGATTCGATTTAACTAAATAGGTGTGCAACGATACTACTATTCAAATGAAATTGTATCCATTAATAGTAGGATGAATTTAAATTAATATTTGCTTTTTCTGCCGCTTCAATAATAGAGAAGTCAGATAAAATTAAGGCTTCATTTTTTTTGATACAAACATCATGTTCAAAGTGAACAGATGCTTTTCCGTCTTGTGTCTTTACAGTCCAACCGTCCTCCTCTGTAAATACTTTATGCGTGCCTAGATTAATCATAGGCTCAATCGCCAAGACTAAATTTTCTACCAATTTCATACCTGTACCTCTTTTACCATAATTAGGCACTTGAGGATCTTCGTGCAATTCTTTACCTAAGCCATGACCCACCAATTCGCGAACCACGCCATAACCATGTTTTTTCTCTGTATGTTCTTGAATTGCAAAGCCAATATCACCTACTCTATTATTAACGATTGCTTTTTCAATTCCCTTATACAAAGATTCTTTTGTCACTTTTACCAATTGCAACAGCTCTGGAGCCACTTCCCCCAAAATGAAGGTGTACGCATGATCCCCATGCCAACCATCTAAGATAACCCCCAAGTCAATAGACACAATATCTCCTTCTTTTAAAGCTGTTTTATTTGGAAACCCATGCACCACCACATCATTTACAGAAGCACAAATATGGTGCGGATAACCATGGTAATTGTAAAACGACAAAGTTGCTTTATGGTCTTTAACATACTCCATACAAAATTGGTCTATGTCAAGTGTCGTCATGCCTGGCTTAATCACTTTGGCAACCTCTGTTAATGTCTTACTCACTAATAAAGCGGCGGCTTTCATTTGGCCAATATTCTCTTCGGTTTTAGTATATACCATACAAACTTAATTCGTTGCTAAAAAAAACAAACCTGTCGTTTAAAGGACAGGTTTGTAAAGATAATTATTTTATAAAAAATTACATACCTGTAATTGGTGATCTACCTTGAACACGACCAGAACTCATTAATCCATCATATTGACGCATTAATAAATACGTTTCTATCTGTTGTAATGTATCCAAAATAACACCTACCATGATCAATAAAGAAGTACCCCCAAAGAAGGTGCTGAACCCTTGTGTAACTCCCATTTTTTGAGCGAAACCAGGTAGGATACCTACCAAGGCTAATAAGATAGCACCTGGTAAAGTAATGCGATCCATTACCTCTCCAATATAGTCAGTGGTTGGTTGACCAGGCTTCACACCAGGAATAAATCCGTTGTTACGCTTAAGGTCTTCTGAAATTTGCTTAGGATTAAAGATCAATGCAGTGTATAAGAAAGTGAATCCAATCACCATGACAGAATAGATTAACATATACCATACATTGCTGTGGTCATTGAAAATTCTAACAATGCCTTGAGCTGAATCAATATTTGTAAATGAAACTAAAGTTGGCAAGAACATAATTGCTTGTGCGAAGATGATTGGCATTACACCAGCACTGTTCACCTTCACAGGTAAGAACTGACGTGCACCACCTACTTGTGCACCACCAATTACTTGCTTGGCATAAGTTACAGGGATTTTACGAACACCTTGTACCAATAATATCAAGCCCATAATGATGGTTACTAAAATCGCAACTTCAATTAAGAAAATCAACAAGCCACCACCACCTTTTTGGCTTTTTGAACCAAATTCCATGATGATTGATTGTGGTAGACGTGCTAAGATACCCACCATGATGATGATTGAAGTACCGTTACCTAAACCTTTATCTTGAATCTTCTCCCCTAACCACATCACAAACAATGTACCTGCTGTTAAAGTGATTACAGTAGAGAACCAGAAATAGTCTTTGTAAGCAGGAATCAATGCATCTGCATAACCAGGGCTATTTAAATAAGCTACATAAGCACCTGCTTGGAACAAGGTTACAATCACTGTTAAATAACGTGTCCATTGATTGATTTTATTTCTTCCGCTTTCACCTTCCTTTTGAATCTTTTGTAATTGAGGTACTAAGATAGTCATCAATTGCATAAAGATAGAAGCAGAGATATAAGGCATGATACCCAAAGCTAAAATAGAAGCTTGAGAAAATGCACCACCAGCGAACATATCAAAAATGCCTAATAAGCCATTGTTACCACCTGCTTTTTGAGCAGCTTCGATTGCCAATGGATTAATACCAGGTAATGTGATTTGTGCACCAATTCTATAAGTTAATACGAACAATAAAGTCACTATAATCTTAGATTTTAGTTCGTCAATTGCCCAGATATTTTTTAATGTATCAATTAGTTTTTTCATCAGTGTTTAATTATGTGCTTGGCCCTTTAAATTAAAAAGACGCACTGTTAATGCGTCTTGCAATATACTAAAAAAATTTAGATTATTTCGATGGTTCCGCCAGCTGCTACGATTGCGTCTTGAGCTTTCTTACTTGCTGCGTTTACTCTGAAATTGATCTTAGTTTTTAATTCGCCATTTGCTAACACTTTTACTAAATCAGTACGACTGATCAAGCTATTCATGTATAAGTTTTCTGGAGTAATTTCTGTAAAACCGTACTTCTCGATCAATTGATCTAATTGACCTAAGTTGAATACTACATACTCAACACGGTTGATATTTTTGAATCCACGCTTTGGAACTCTACGTTGGATTGGCATCTGACCACCTTCGTGTGCCATTTTGCTCTTGTAACCAGCACGAGACTGACCACCTTTATTACCTTTAGTAGATGTACCACCTTTACCAGATGCTTCACCTCTACCGATTCTTATTGCTTTGTGTACTGAACCTTCTGCAGGTTTTAAATTGTGTAATTTCATTTTATTTGATTTTTACTTTCGGGGAATCTCCCCTCGCTTTTATGAATGGAGAAAAGTCGCTAATTAAGCGATCTCTTCTACTTTTACTAAGTGGCTTACTTTATTCACCATACCTAAGATTTGAGGAGTTGCCTCAACTTCTTTAGTAGCGTTAATTTTTCTAAGACCTAATGCAATCAAAGTTTGCTTTTGACGCTCTGATCTGTCGATACCGCTTTTTACTTGAGTTATTTTAATCTTTTTCATCTGTAATTATTGATGGTGTATTTAGAAAATCAATGACTTGATTATCCGTTAAATACTTTTGATAATTTAATGTTTCTTGTTTTTGCAACTTGAACTGGCTCACGTAACAATCCTAAAGCCTTGATAGTTGCTTTTACCACGTTGTGTGGATTAGCAGAACCTAAGCTCTTTGCTAAGATATCCGTGATACCTGCGCTCTCTAATACAGCACGCATGCTACCACCCGCAATTACACCGGCTCCGTGTGCAGCTGGCTTAATCATTACTTTAGCAGCACCTTCTTTAGCCAATTGCTCATGAGGAATCGTTCCGTGCATAATAGGCACTTTCACTAAATTTTTCTTAGCATCTTCGATACCTTTTGTAATGGCTTCTTGAACTTCTTTAGCTTTACCTAAACCTTGACCAACAACACCATTTTCATTACCTACTACCACTAAAGCGGAGAAGCTAAAAGTACGGCCACCCTTTGTTGTTTTAACTACGCGGTTGATTGAAACTACTTTTTCTTTTAGTTCAACATCAACTGCTGCTTTAACTTTATTTACGTTTACTTTAGACATGATTTACTATTAGTATTTTTATCGAATTAAAATTGAAGTCCACCCTCTCTAGCACCTTCTGCTACGGCCTTAATTCTACCGTGGTATAAATTACCACCTCTGTCAAACACACAAGTAGTAATATTAAGTGCTAAAGCTTTTTTTGCTACTGATTGACCAGCTAATTTTGCTTTATCAATCTTTGGAACTTTTTGTGCTTCGATATCTTTTTCTCTTGAAGAAGATGCTGCTAAGGTTACACCATTCACATCATCGATCAATTGGCAATAAATATCAGCGTTACTTCTGAATACAGATAAACGAGGTTTCGCTGCTGTACCTTGTACTTTCTTACGAATTCTATATCTGATCTTTTGTCTTTGAGCTAATTTACTCATATTGATTATTTTTTAGTCGAGCGATGCTGCCGCTCGTCGTGATTTTTTAATGTTTATTTACCTGCTGCTTTACCTGCTTTTCTTCTTACAACTTCGTCAGAATATCTTACACCTTTTCCTTTGTATGGTTCTGGCTTACGTAATCCTCTGATCTTAGCAGCAACTTGACCAATCAATTGCTTGTCTGCACTTTCTAAGAAGATCTTTGGGTTTTGACCTTTCTCAGTAGTGGTAGATACTGTCAATTCTTTTGGTATTTCAAATATGATATTGTGAGAGTATCCTAAAGCTAAGTCTAACACATTACCTGTATTAGCTGCTTTAAAACCCACACCCACTAATTCTAATTCTTTTTTATACCCTTCAGTAACACCCTTCACTAAGTTAGCAAGTAAAGAACGGTATAAACCGTGCATTGCTCTGTGGCGAATTTGTTCTGTTGGACGCTTAACAATTACTTCATCAGCTGCTACTTCAACGATAATATCGCGATCAACTTCTTGAGTCAAAGTACCTTTAGGTCCTTTAACAGTAACTACTGAATCTTTCACCGTTACAGTAACCCCAGCTGGGATTGTGATTGGTTTTTTTCCTATACGAGACATAGTCGATTTTTTATTTTTTGTGAAACTTAGTTGTTTTCAGCCCCGACTAAAAGGCTTAAATGCGCACTAAGTAATGAAATTAATTTTTGTTACTTATATACTATTACGCAATAGCACATAATACCTCACCACCTACATTGTTGGCTTTAGCTTCTTTATCTGTCATCACTCCTTTAGAAGTTGACAAGATAGCGATACCTAAACCATTGCTTACTCTTTTGATGTCAGCAGGCTTTGCGTAGTGACGTAAACCTGGACGGCTGATACGCTCTAAAGAACGGATAGCTGGTTGTTTTGAGTTTACATCATACTTCAAGGCGATCTTAATCAATCCTTGTTTAGTATCATCTTCAAATTTGTACTTCAAGATATAACCTTGATTGTATAAAATTTCAGTGATACGCTTCTTTAAATTAGATGCAGGGATCTCAACAATACGGTGACCAGCCATTTGGGCGTTACGTATTCTTGTTAAGTAGTCTGCTATTGGATCTGTTACCATTATTAGTATTTTAAATCAGTTCTAAATGTTGTTTGTTTCAGTATTCAAATAAATGAACTTAAATCAATCGAAATTTTACCAGCTTGCTTTTTTCACTCCTGGAATCATTCCGTTCAAAGCCATATCGCGGAACATGTTTCTTGAAATACCGAAGTACCTCATATATCCTTTTGGACGACCTGTTAATTGACAACGGTTCTTTAAACGAACTGGAGATGCATTCTTAGGTAATTTATCTAATCCTGCATAATCATTAGCAGCTTTTAACGCAGCACGCTTTTCAGCGAAATGCTTCACAGTTGCTTCGCGTTTTCTTTGTCTAGCTTTGACTGATTCTCTTGCCATAATTCTATTTTAATTAGTTGTTATCTTTTTTAATGTTTTTGAAAGGCATGCCTAACTCTTTCAATAATTCGTATGCTTCTTCATTCGTGTTAGCAGAAGTCACAAAAGTGATATCTAAACCAGTAATTTTATTTACTTTATCGATATCGATTTCTGGGAAGATGATCTGCTCAGTGATACCTAAAGTATAGTTACCACGGCCATCAAAAGCCTTGTCACTAACACCTTTGAAATCACGCACACGTGGTAAAGAAACAGCCACTAAACGGTCTAAGAATTCATACATCTTCTCCCCTCTTAAAGTTACACGAGCGCCAATTGGCATACCCTTACGTAATTTAAAGTTAGAGATGTCTTTCTTAGAAAGTGTTGGCACTGCTTTTTGACCTGTGATCATGGTAAGCTCATCGATAGCGATGTCCACCAATTTCTTGTCATTTACTGCGCCATTTACACCACGGTTGATGCAAATTTTTTCTAACTTAGGAGTTTGCATTACAGACTTGTAACCAAACTTTTTAGATAAAGCAGGGATCACTTCTTTAGTGTACTTATCTGCTAATCTTGGAGTGTATTTTACGGTACTCATTATTTAATTACCTCCCCTGATTTTTTTGAAATTCTTACTAATTTACCTGTCTCTCTTGAACGCTTCACTTTAGTTGGCGCGCTAGTTTTTGCATCCCATAACATTACATTACTAATGTTGATAGAAGCTTCCACTTTAACGATACCACCTTTAGTATTTGAAGCAGAAGGCTTAGTGTGCTTTGTTGCGATGGCTACACCTTCAACAATTACACGACCTTTTTCTACATTCACTTCCAATACTGTGCGAGGTTTTTTCAAGTCCTTATCATCTCCAGCAATAACTACTACGCTATCGCCTTTCTTGATGCTGTATTTGGGTTTGAATCTGTTACTCATAATTATGTATATTTTATAACACCTCTGGTGCTAATGAAACAATCTTCATATATCCTTTATCACGCAATTCACGAGCAACTGGTCCAAAGATACGTGTACCTCTTGGCTCCTCTGAATTGTTTAATAATACAACAGCGTTGTCATCAAAACGGATATAAGAACCGTCTTTTCTGCGCAACTTGTTTTTTGTACGAACGATAACTGCTTTTGAAACAGTACCTTTCTTAATACCGCCTGCAGGAATCGCATCCTTAACAGTTACAACGATTGTATCACCAATCTTTGCAAAGTCTTGTCCGCTATTACCAAGTACCTTGATACAAAGTACTTCTTTTGCGCCGCTATTATCAGCTACATTGAGCCTACTTTCTTGCTGAATCATTTTATTTAGCTTTTAGCTTTTATCCTTGTTCTTTTGAACTCGGGTGAATCGATTTATTACTTAATTCTTTTGGTGGTTGAGGGTTGAGCTTATTTAGCTTTCTCCACTACTTCTACCAATCTCCAACGTTTTGTTTTACTCAACGGGCGAGTTTCCATGATCTTAACAATATCCCCCATTGTACACTCGTCTTTCTCGTCATGTGCATGGAACTTTGTTGTTTTTTTCACGAACTTACCGTAGATAGGGTGTTTTACTTTTCTTTCAACAGCAACAGTAATGGTTTTATTCATTTTGTTACTTGTTACAACACCAATTCTCGTTTTACGTAAATTTCTTACTACCATTGTTTTTGATTTATGGTTAGATACCTAACTCTTTTTTCTTTAATTCCGTTTTTAAACGGGCAATGTCTTTACGAAGTCCGCGGATGCTCATTGGATTCTCTAAAGGAGAAATAGCGTGTGCGAACTCTAATTTCTTAAGTCTTAATTGATCTTCGCTGATACGAGCAGTCAAGTCCGCAGCGCTTAAACCTTTTAATTCCTTATTAAAATCATATGTCTTGTTTGCCATAGCAAATACTTTTTTTTTGTTATCCTTATTAATTACAAGTCAAGGATTATAAATCTCTTCTTGTAACAAACTTAGTGTTGATTGGTAATTTCTGTGCAGCTAAGCCCATCGCTTCTTTTGCAACTTCTGGTGTAACACCATCAATTTCAAAAATGATACGACCTGGTTCAACCACAGCAGCCCAGAATTCAGGGTTACCTTTACCTTTACCCATTCTCACCTCTGCAGGCTTACGAGTAATAATTTTATCTGGGAAAACACGAATCCATACATTACCTTCTCTCTTCATTGCACGTGTCATCGCTTGACGCGCAGACTCAATTTGTCTGTTTGTCAACCAAATTGGATCTAATGATTTTAGTGCAAAAGAACCAAAAGCAATAGAAGTTCCACGCTTCGCTACTTCGCGAATACGTCCTTTCTGTTGTTTTCTGTGTTTACTTCTTTTTGGCTGTAACATCTTGTTATATTGTTATCTCTTAATTAATTAATTATCTTTTTCTTGGACCACCTGCTCCTGGACCACGACGGTCGTTGTTTCTATCATCACGACGGTCGTCACGACGATCTCCACCACGGAAGTCAGCTCTTTCGCCACCTTCTTTACCACCAATGATATTTGGATTTAAATCACGCTTACCAAGTACTTCGCCTTTACAGATCCATACTTTGATACCGATTTTACCGTACACAGTTAACGCAAAAACGTTAGCGTAGTCGATGTCCATTCTGAAAGTATGTAAAGGAACTCTACCTTGCTTGATCTCTTCAGAACGAGCAATCTCAGCTCCCCCGATACGACCACCTACTTTGATTTTGATTCCTTCTGCACCCATTCTCAAGGTAGAAGCAATCGCCATTTTAATAGCACGCTTGTAGTTAATACGATTTTCAATTTGACGTGCAATTGTTTCTCCAACAATTGTTGCATCTAATTCTGGACGACGAATTTCAAGGATGTTAATTTGAACATCGTCTTTGCCAGTTAATTTCTTTAACTCTTCTTTAATACGATCTACCTCACCACCACCTTTACCGATGATGATACCTGGTTTAGACGTGTGAATCGTTACGATTAACTTACCTAATGTACGTTCGATAACGATACGAGCGATACCGCCCTTGTTAATACGTGCAGTTAAGTAAGTACGGATTTTATGGTCTTCTATTAACTTGGTTGCGTAATCTTTTTTATTACCATACCAGTTACTTTCCCATCCGCGGATGATACCTAATCTGTTACCAATTGGATTTGCTTTCTGACCCATAGTGATGGTTTAGAATATTTAGTTTTTTGAATCTGATTTAGTATCTACAATCAATGTTACGTGATTGCTGCGCTTTCTAACTCTGTAGCCACGTCCTTGTGGAGCTGGGCGCATACGCTTTAACGTACGACCACCGTCTACAAAAACCGTTTTAACTACTAAGTTGCTATCTGCTGCACTAGCACCATTGTTTTTTTGCTCCCAGTTACTGATTGCACTTTTTAACAACTTTGCTAATGGAACTGCATTGTGTTGAGGATGGAAATCCAAAATTGCCAATGCTTTTTCCACTTCCATACCACGAATAACGTCTGCGATCAAACGCATCTTACGTGGACCTGTGGGATAATTGTTTAGTTTAGCTACTGCTTCCATTTCTTTATTGTTTAGTGTTTGAACTTAACGATCAAACCTTAATGTTGATTTACTTTTTTGATCCTGCGTGTCCTCTGAAGTTTCTAGTTGGAGAGAATTCACCTAATTTATGACCTACCATGAACTCGGTAACATAAACTGGGATAAATTTATTTCCATTGTGTACTGCGAAAGTATGTCCTACGAAATCTGGAGAGATTGTACTTCTACGACTCCAAGTTTTAATTACACCTTTCTTAGTTTTGCCTCCGTTCATATCCTCTACTTTTCCTTCAAGGTTATGATCTATATAAGGACCTTTTTTAATCGAACGACCCATAGTAACGAGTTAATTTGATTGTTAAATTATTTTGTCAATTTTTTACCATCACGACGTTGAATGATCAACTTGTCGCTACCCTTTCCTCTTGTTCTAGTTTTCTCTCCTTTAGCATACTTACCAGTTCTGCTTCTTGGATGTCCACCAGACGCTCTACCTTCACCACCACCCATCGGGTGATCTACTGGGTTCATGGCAACACCTCTAACACGAGGACGTACACCTTTCCAGCGATTTCTACCTGCTTTACCAGCTGTTTCTAAGTTATGGTCGCTATTAGAAACCACACCTACAGTAGCATAACAGTTAATCAATAATTTTCTTAATTCACCAGAAGGCATTTTCAATACAGCGTATTCAGTTTCCTTATTCGCTAATTGTGCAGATGCACCAGCACTTCTTACCAATTTGCCACCTTGACCAGGTTGCATTTCGATGTTGTGAACAACCGTACCTAATGGAATATTTTTCATTGGTAAAGCGTTACCGATTTCTGGAACAACATTGTCACCAGATAAAACAGTAGCACCAACTTGTAAGCCATTTGGAGCGATAATATATCTTTTCTCGCCATCAGTATATTGAACTAATGCGATGAATGCAGTTCTGTTTGGATCATACTCAATAGACACCACTTTAGCTTCCATGTCTTTCTTATTTCTTTTGAAATCGATAAGACGATAGTGTTGTCTATGACCGCCACCCATGTAACGCATTGCACGACGACCTTGGAAGTTACGTCCTGCAGTTTTCTTTTGTGGTTCTAACAAACTCTTTTCAGGTTTGTTTGTAGTGATTTCAGCGTAAGCGTTACCTATTCTCCAACGGGTACCTGCTGTAATCGGTTTGTACTTTCTTAATGCCATTTTGTTTTGTTTTTTCTTTTAAAGACTTTTAGGTCTTACGAATTTTTCAGCTTCGCGGGCTATTGTTATATACTTGCGTAAAGGTCAATGGATTCACCTTCCGCTACTGTAACTAATGCTTTCTTATATCCAGATTTAACACCAGAGATAATACCAGACTTAGTTGAACGAGTCTTGCTTTTTCCTGGAACAACTAATGTATTCACGTCTACCACGTTCACACCATAGAATTGCTCCACCGCTGTTTTGATCTCTAATTTGTTCGCACGACGGTTTACTTTGAATGCATAGCGGCTCAATTTCTCTTGCTGCGCGTTTGCTTTCTCCGTTAGGATTGGTTTGATTAATATTTCAGTCAACTTCATAATAATAAGTTTTATACCTTATAAGGATTAAGCAATTGCTTTTTCCTCTTCGTTAAAGATTTTAGCAGCGCCTTCTGTGATTACTAATACGTCCGCATTCATGATGTCGTAAGTATTGATATCAGACAATAAAGAACTAGCTACGTTAGGAATATTACGTGTACTTAAGTAGATGTTTTCATCATACTCAGGTAAGATTACTAAAGTCTTCTTGTTCTCTAATTTCAATTGGTTCATGATTGCAGTGATGTCCTTTGTTTTAGGAGTAGACATTTTGATGTCTTCTAAAACTAAGATCGCTTGATCAATCGCCTTATGAGATAAAGCAGAAATTTTAGCCAAGTCTTTCACTTTACGGTTCAATTTGAAATCGTATGAGTGAGGCTTTGGTCCAAAGATGGTACCACCACCCTTGTACAAAGGGTTACGGATATTACCCTTACGAGCACCACCTGTACCTTTTTGTTTGTGTAATTTTCTGCTAGCACCCTGTACTTCCGCACGAGTTTTAACTTTATGCGTACCTGAACGGCGTGCAGCTAAATATTGTTTAACGGCTAAATAAATAACGTGATCATTTGGTGTAGCACCAAAAATCTCAGCAGGTAATTCTACCTGTCTGCCTGTTTTTTTGCCTTTTATATCTATTACTTCTAATTGCATTGTTGTCGATTAAGTGGTGATTACTTTTGGATTAAAACGATTGAACCATTATGACCAGGAACTGATCCACTTACTAATAAGTAGTTCTTCTCTGGGAATAACTTTAATACTTTTAAACCTTTTGTTTTAACGCGATCGTTACCCATACGACCAGCCATGCGCATGCCCTTGAATACTCTTGCTGGATAAGATGATCCACCAATAGAACCTGGAGCACGAGAACGGTCGTGTTGGCCGTGCGTAGCTTCACCCACACCACTAAATCCATGACGCTTAACAACACCTTGGAAACCTTTACCTTTTGTTGTACCAACAACTTCAACAGTATCTCCTTCAGAGAACATGTCTAAGGTAAGTGTTGTTCCTAGTGCAGCTTCAAGATCATAGTTGCGGAACTCTTTTACGAATTTTTTGGGAGCAGTCTGCGCTTTTGCGTAGTGATTGATTTCAGACTTTGTAGAATGCTTTTCTTTCTTGTCGCCCAATGCTAATTGCACTGCGCTGTAACCGTCTACTTCAGGAGTTTTAACCTGAGTGACTGTACAAGGGCCAGCTTCGATAATGGTGCAAGCAATTTGCTTTCCATCTTCGGCGAAGATGCTGGTCATGCCAATTTTTTTTCCAATAATACCTTTCATCGTTTTTGCGGTTTATGCCCCGCTCTTGGTTCTGAGGACATCCGATGATGATGCTACGTTTAATAGTAGCTCGGATTCAATCCCTGTTTGCTGCCGACCTTTTCCTTTGTTTCTCACTAATGAGAGGGGAAGTACCGGAAGTAAACAAACCTCGAAGGGCCTGTTTATATTTTACTTTGATCAAACCAGCGCTCCTTTCTCGACTGCTGCATAATGTGCAACGATTGGGAGATGGTAATTATAAAGTAGTTATGCTTTAATTTCTACCTCAACACCTGAAGGTAAGTCTAACTTACTTAGGGCGTCTACTGTTTTAGAAGAAGAAGTGTAGATATCCAATAAACGCTTGTGCGTTGCCAATTGGAACTGCTCACGACTTTTCTTGTTAACGTGCGGTGAACGTAACACAGTGAAAATGCGTTTGTGTGTAGGCAAAGGAATAGGACCTGTAACTACTGCACCTGTACTGCGTACTGTTTTTACGATTTTCTCAGCAGACTTATCTACTAAGTTGTGATCGTAAGATTGTAATTTTATTCTAATTCTTTGAGACATAGCTTATTTTTCCAAATTATCTTGGGGATGCAAAGGTAATGGGTTGTGACCTAACATTCAAGAAATATTGTGTTTTTTTTAATTTTTTTTCAAAATAATTTCAAACACCCTATCGGGACAAAAAAGCCCCCACCATTTGACTGGAGGGGGCTCCTAATTTATTGAAAATCAAGGATTTGACTATTCTTCGTCCTTCACTTTACCTTTGTTCTTAGCCATTACTTCCTCAGCAATATTGTTTGGAGCTGGGTTGTAGTGACTGAACTCCATAGTAGAAGTCGCACGGCCAGAACTTAATGAACGTAATTGAGTTACATATCCGAACATTTCGCTCAATGGCACTTTAGCTTTGATTACTTGTAAGTTACCGCGGCTGTCCATGCCTTCTAACATACCACGACGACGGTTCAAGTCACCAGTTACGTCTCCCATGTACTGATCTGGAGTCACTACCTCTACTTTCATGATTGGCTCAAGTAAAGTAGGCTTCGCCTTCTTACCAGCAGTTCTGAATCCAGCTTTAGCACACAATTCAAATGACATTGCATCAGAATCCACATCGTGGTAGCTACCATCGAATACGCGGATCTTCATGTTGTTCACTGGGAATCCAGCTAAAACACCTGTTGTCATAGAAGTTTCAAATCCTTTTGTGATTGCAGGTACAAATTCCTTAGGAATTGATCCTCCAAATAAATCATTCACAAATTGGAAAGATTTCTTATCAGTGTTAGCTGCCAACCACTCCTCATCTGCAGGTCCGATTGAGAATTGAATATCAGCGAACTTACCACGACCACCAGATTGCTTTTTCAATACTTCACGGTGTTCGATGGTGGTACCAAATGATTCTTTGTAAGCAACCTGAGGGTTACCTTGGTTGATTTCCACTTTGAATTCACGACGCATACGGTCAACGATGATCTCTAAGTGTAATTCACCCATTCCAGACAAGATGGTTTGACCTGTATCTTCGTCTGTCTTTACTCTTAAGGTAGGATCTTCCTCCACTAATTTTGCAATCGCCATACCCATTTTATCAACGTCAGCTTGAGTTTTAGGCTCAACTGCTACCGAGATAACTGGTTCTGGGATAAACATATTCTCCAATACAATCAAGTGATTCTCATCACACAATGTATCTCCTGTTTTGATCTCTTTAAATCCAACCGCTGCTGCGATATCACCTGCTTCGATAAAATCGATTGGGTTTTGTTTGTTCGCAAACATTTTCATGATACGAGAGATACGCTCATTCTTTCCACTACGTACGTTTCTTACATAAGAACCCGCATCTAAGTGACCAGAATAACATCTGAAGAACGCAAGACGTCCTACGAATGGATCTGTCATGATCTTGAATGCCAATGCAGCAAATGGTTCTTTTGCATTAGGCTTACGGAAGATTTTTTCTCCTGTATCTGGATCTGTACCTTCTGTATCATCCACATCTACTGGAGAAGGTAAATAACGACATACCGCATCTAATGCAGTTTGTACTCCTTTGTTTTTGAATGAAGAACCACACATCATTGGAACGATACTTAAATCGATACATGCTTTACGGATTGCTTCGTGTACTTCAGCTTCAGAAATTGAATCTGGGTTTTCAAAGAATTTCTCCATCAACTTGTCATCATATTCAGCAACAGCTTCAATTAATTGAGCTCTCCAGTAATCCACATCTTCTTTCATATCGTCTGGTACAGGAATCTCAGAGTAAGTCATCCCCTCTGTTGCATCATCCCAGATAATACCTTTCATTTTAATTAAATCCACTACCCCCTTGAAACCATCTTCAGCTCCAATTGGTAATTGTAATGGCACCGCTTTTGCACCTAACATTTCTCTTACTTGGTTTACTACCATTAAGAAATCTGCACCAGCACGGTCCATTTTATTTACGAATCCAATACGAGGAACTTTGTAACGGTTTGCTTGACGCCATACAGTTTCTGATTGAGGCTCTACTCCATCCACCGCAGAAAACAAAGCAATCAAACCATCCAATACACGCATAGAACGCTCTACCTCTACAGTAAAGTCAACGTGACCTGGAGTATCAATGATGTTGAAATAATAATCTTTTGTATTCGCATCCTTCTTACCTAATACAGTAGGAAATTGCCATTGACAACTTACCGCTGCAGAAGTAATCGTGATACCTCTTTCTTTTTCTTGCTCCATCCAGTCAGTGGTTGCACCACCATCATGTACTTCACCAATTTTGTGAATCATACCAGTGTAACGCAAGATACGTTCAGTGGTTGTAGTCTTACCCGCATCAATGTGCGCAGCAATACCAAAGTTTCTTTGTAGTCTTAAGTCCGCCATATTAGGGTTGTTTAATTTTATTTATCCAATTTTCCGAGGCGCAAAGTTAATCATATAAGTGATTGAATAACGGATTCCGCCCCCTTTTTTTCAACAAAAAACCCCAACATTGCTGTTGAGGTTTTGGTATAGTAAGGTAAATGATTCCTTTTGAGGAGCTTACACTTTAAAGTGAGAGAACGCTTTGTTCGCCTCAGCCATACGATGTGTATCTTCTTTTTTCTTAAATGCACCGCCTTCGCCTTTTGTAGCTGCAACGATTTCATTTGCTAATTTGTCAGCCATTGTCTTACCGTTACGCTCACGGCTAAAACGAACCAACCACTTCATGCTTAAAGAAATCTTTCTGTCCGCACGAACTTCAGCAGGGATTTGGAAAGTTGCACCACCAATACGACGGCTACGAACTTCTACCGCTGGTGTTACATTCGCTACCGCTTTCTTCCACATTTCATAACCATCTTCGCTAGTCATTTTTGCTACTTTCTCTAAAGAATCGTAGAAAATTTTGAAAGCAGTTGTTTTCTTACCATCCAACATAATGTTGTTGATAAAACGTGTCACCTGCACATCGTTGAAACGAGGATCTGGAGCTAATGGAATCTTTTTAGGTTGTGCTTTACGCATGTCGAATATGAATTAGTTGTTACTTGATTATTTTTTTGCTTTTTCTTTCTTAGTACCATACTTAGAACGAGACTGCTTACGGTCTTTAACACCCGCAGTATCCAAACTACCACGAACAATATGATAACGTACACCTGGTAAGTCTTTTACACGACCACCACGGATTAATACGATACTGTGCTCTTGTAAGTTATGGCCTTCACCTGGGATATAGGCAATGACTTCAATCTTATTAGTCAAACGTACTTTTGCTACTTTACGTAACGCAGAGTTCGGCTTTTTTGGAGTTGTTGTATATACTCTTGTACAAACACCACGACGCTGAGGACATGCATCCAAAGCTCTTGATTTACTTTTAGCCCTGATGATCTCACGGCCTTTTCTCACTAATTGTTGAATAGTAGGCATTAATTATGCTGTTTAGTTCAATTTCGGTTTATAAAAAATTCGGACGGCAAAGGTAATGGCTGCAAACGAATTACCAAAATGTTTATTTGCTATTTTTAAAAAAATAAAGCAATTAGCCTCTTTTACCGTACGATTGTCTTTGTTTTTGATAGTTAAACTACTGATTTACAGTTATTTAACTAAATTTTCACCAACCACCCATGTTTATCCACTTCTACACCAACACGGATGTCATTAAGCTTCTTTTTGAGGCTTGTTGCCACTTTTAGCTTACTCATGTCAAAATCCATCACATAATCTCCCTCCGCTAATCTAGCTACATAAGAGACCACCGCTGCAGTGCCCACCCCAAATACTTCTTCTAATTTACCCGCTTTGTGAGCCGCTACAATTTCTTCTACTGATAAATTACGCTCTTCTACCGTGTAGCCCATGTCTCTTAATAAAGTGATGGCACTATCTCTGGTCACCCCTTTTAACACGGTGCCTCTTTCTAAGCTAGGTGTGATCACTTTCCCGTCGATCACAAACATCACATTCATCATCCCCACCTCTTCTACATATTTATGTTCCAAAGCATCTGTCCATAAAACTTGATCATATCCTTTTTGTTGTGCTAACACTACAGGATATAAACTTGCTCCATAGTTTCCACCATTCTTTGCGAATCCTACTCCACCCGGTGTCGCTCTTGTGTAATTTTTTTCAATTAAAATTTTCATTGGCTCAGCATGGTATGGACCAGCAGGGCCTAAAATAATCATGAACTTATACGTAGCAGAAGGACGCACCCCTATAAAAGGATCCGTTGCAATCATGAAAGGTCGAATGTATAAAGAATGATCTTCTTGTGTCGGGATCCAATCTTTTTCAATTTGAATTAATTGCTTCATGCCATCCATAAATAACCATTCAGGTACGGTTGGCATTTGCATTCTTTCGGCAGAAGTATTAAAACGTTTATAATTTTCTTGAGGTCTAAAAATCACTACTTCATTTGAAGTTGTTTTGTATGCTTTAATACCTTCAAAAATGGATTGTCCATAATGCAATACTGCAGTCGATGGATTCAATTGTAATGGCTCGAATTTTTTTATGACTGCATGCTTCCATTCTCCGTTTTCAAAATCCGCTTCCAACATATAGTTGGTAAAACTTTTTCCAAAGAAGAAATTATTAGGATCCAATTGTCTTAATTGATCCTTGGGCATTTCAATAAAAGGGATTTTTTGCGCACTCATTTTTATAGGTTTTTGCTGCTAATTCAGGCACAAAGAAACACAAAAAAATAAATACTTACAATTGTTATTTTTTCAATCCAATCAATTCAGTTAATTTCCGTTATTCAAATCCCATGAAAGAAGTGAAAAACATCCTCCCAAATAGCGTCATAGCGAACCTGTACAAAGAAAGTTTAGTACTAGGTACCGCGCCAGCAAATGTGGATAAAAAAGCACCCGCATCCCCTAATTTACCTGAAAATAACGCTGCATTGGAGGCAGATGAGACGCCTAATGAGCCTATTAAATTTCTTGGAGAACATCAAAAAAAGATCCTGGTTTTAGTGCAGGATGCGAACGCGGTACATTTAAATGAAAGAGATTTTGATTTACTCACTTCTATATTAAACGCCTGCAAATTAACCATCGCTGATATTGCATTAATTAACCTTGCAAATAAAAACTATTCACTACATCAAATTTTAGTGCAAGCGCCTTCTGATTTTGTATTGGTTTTTGATATCCCTCCTGCACAATTAAAAATAAAATTACCTACCAAAATTTATAGTCCTATTTTACTTGGAACAACTCAATTATTATTCAGTAATAATTTAGCTCAGATGCAAGGAATTGATCAAGCATCTAAAGTAGAAAAAACAAAATTATGGACCGCATTGAAAATGATTTTTAAATTATAAACTGAGTTTGTTTTTTTTATTTCGCACAAAATATTTTTTGAAAATGCATACCCTAATTTTTGCTACGAATAACCGAAATAAAGTGTCCGAAATTCAATCCTTGGTCGGTAAAGATTTTGAAATTATTCCCTTACTAGAAGCAGGTATTACTATAGATATTCCAGAACCTCACGATCAATTGGAAGCGAATGCGGCCGAAAAAGCAACCACTATTTTTAACCTCACGCAACAAAATTGTTTTAGCGAAGACACCGGACTAGAAATTGACTATTTAGGGGGTGAACCGGGTGTAAAAAGTGCAAGGTATGCGGGTGAAGACAGGGATTTTCAAGCCAATATTGATCTTGTATTACATAAAATGGAAGGCGTAACCGCTAGAAGCGCTCAATTTAGAACGGTGATTTGTCTTATTTGGGCAAAGGAAACTTATTATTTTGAAGGCATTTGTAAGGGACAAATTTTAACCCACATGCAAGGTGAAAAAGGCTTTGGTTACGACCCTATTTTTGTACCAGAAGGTTCGTCCAAAAGCTTTGCTAGTATGACGATACAAGAGAAAAACCAATTCAGTCATAGACAAAAAGCGGTAACACAACTATTTGATTTCTTGAGCAACTTATAATATAGACGAAGGGCAAATTTGCGGATGCAATACCCTACAGTTAGTATGACTTTTATTGCTTCAATGGCTCAGGGCTGTTCCAGATCTCCCAACTTGCAGCGGCTTGGATATGCAACATGGCTAAACCATTTTGTGTGGTAGCACCTTGCGCTGCGCCTAATGCCAAGAATTTAGTTTCAGCTGGATTATAGATTAAATCGTATAAATGGTGCTTTGGCGTAATCGCTTCATAAGGCAATGCTGGCGCCTCTTCTACCTGTGGATACATACCCACAGGACTTGTATTGATCAATAAACTGTGCGCTGCAATGATACCTTCATCAAGCGAATCATAGCTTATGACCCCAGGAGCCGGTTTCCTGGACACCATTTGATACGGTATACCCAATTTTTGTAGTACCCACTCCACCGCCGCTGCTGCACCGCCTGTTCCAAAGATCAAGGCTTTTTGATGGTGAGGCTTTAAAAAGGGTAAAAGGGATTGTTCAAAGCCAATGACATCCGTATTATAACCATAAAGTGATCCTTCATAAAGCCGAATACAATTACATGCTTGAATGGTTTGAACCACTTTGGATGGATACTGTAAAAATGGGATGACGGCTTTTTTATACGGGATGGTCACATTCAATCCCATTAAAGAGGGATTGTTTTTCCAAAGGTCC
>JBFYPO010000127.1:0-7187 GCA_041303215.1 Asinibacterium sp.
GCAATATGCTTTAATACCAATGCTTTTACTTCGCTCATTGGGATTCTTTCTTGTAGCATACTATCTCTGTAACGAATCGTCACTGTATTATCCTCTTTTGTTTGATGGTCTACCGTTACACAGAAAGGAGTTCCAATAGCATCCTGTCTTCTATAGCGTTTTCCTATGGCATCTTTTTCTTCGTAGAAGCAATGGAAAGAAGGTTTGCACTCATCCATTAATGCTTTTGCTAATTCCGGCAAGCCATCCTTTTTAGTCAAAGGCAAAACAGCCAATTTCAAAGGCGCTAATTTTGCAGGTAAATGCAATACCACTCTTGAATCTGTAGTACCATCTTCTTTATGTATGACTTCCTCTTCGTAGGAGTTAGACAAGATCAATAGGAACATTCTATCTAAACCAACAGATGTTTCAATCACATAAGGCACATAATGTTGATTGATTTCTGTGTCAAAATATTGTAATTTCTTTTTACTAAATTCTTGGTGACGAGACAAATCGAAATCAGTTCTAGAATGGATACCTTCCACCTCTTTAAATCCAAATGGAAATTCATATTCGATATCTAGTGCTGCATCTGCATAATGCGCTAATTTAATATGGTCATGAAAACGATATTTATCAGGAGATATACCTAAACTTAAATGCCATTTCATACGCTCATTTTTCCAATGCTCATACCACTCTTTTTGAGTACCTGGCTTGATAAAAAATTGCATCTCCATTTGTTCGAACTCACGCATTCTAAAAATAAATTGACGCGCCACAATCTCATTCCTAAAAGCTTTTCCAGTTTGAGCAATTCCAAAAGGAATTTTCATTCTTGCCGTTTTTTGAACATTCAAGAAATTCACAAAAATACCTTGTGCTGTTTCTGGTCTTAAATAAATGGTGTTTGCATCTTCTGCTACAGAACCTAATTCAGTAGAAAACATTAAATTAAACTGACGAATTTCAGTCCAATTACTTGTGCCGCTGATACTACATTGAATTTTATTCGCTTGAATCAACTCCCCTAAGCCTGCAAAATCATCATTCGCCAACAATGCATCCATATCAGCTAATAATTTATCCGCACCTGCTTGATCCCCTTTCTCAACCAATTTGTCTGCATGCGCTTCGATTAAATGATCTACACGATATCTTTTTTTGCTGTCCTTGTTATCAATCAATGGATCACTGAAGCTATCCACATGACCACTCGCTTTCCAAGTGGTTGGGTGCATAAATATAGCCGCATCAATTCCTACAATATTGTCATTCATTTGCGTCATGCTATTCCACCAATAGTCACGTATGTTTTTTTTCAATTGCGCACCATATGGACCGTAATCGTATACGGCACTTAATCCATCATAGATTTCACTACTTGGAAACACAAATCCATATTCTTTGGCATGCGAAATAATCGCTTGTAATGTATTATCTGTAACTGTCTTACTCATAGTTTGCAAATATAGGTCTTGAAAAGATTATGGTTGTAATTTTTCGTTGTTTTGATGCCTTTCCTTGTCTCTGTTGGTTTTCTTTTGGATGTTTTGCTCAAAAGCGGCTGTTAAATCCACCCCGGTTTGATTGGCTAAACAAATTAATACAAATAAAACATCGGCCATCTCGTCGCCCAAGCTAGCCTTTCCCTCCTCATTTTTAAAGGATTGATCGCCGTATTGACGTACCATTAGTCTTGACAATTCCCCCACTTCTTCCATCAAAACACCGAGGTTCGTCAACTCACTAAAATATTTTACGCCAATGGTGTTAATCCAATGGTCAACCTGCGCTTGTGCGTCTTTGATGCTGATCTCTTTTGACATATTATTCCCTGTTTTTTGAATCTATAAAAATGGTGACTGGACCATTATTGACAAGTGCTACTTGCATGTCTGCGCCAAATACGCCAGTGGCAATTGGCTTCCCTAATTCCTGTGTTAATGTTTGAATCATTGCTTCGTAAATTGGTACCGCAATTTCCGGCTTTGCAGCGGCAATATAGGAAGGTCGATTGCCTTTTTTAGTGGCTGCATACAAAGTAAATTGGCTAATGAGCAAAATGGATCCTCCGATGTCTTTAACACTCAAATTCATCACACCGGCTGCATCATCAAAAATGCGCATTTGGACCAGTTTATTGGCAATCCATTCAATATCCTCCTTGGTATCTTCATTTTGAATCCCCAAAAGCACCATTAAACCTGCATCGATAGCCCCTACCACCTCCTCCTTAACTTTGACATGGGCACTGGATACTCTTTGAATAATGACTCTCATAGGGTTGCTATTTACGGTATGAAGATAAACAAAACTATTTTCACTAATTTAGCTGTAATTTCAACGCCTTGAGTAGTATTAAAAAATTAGCCAGTCAGACCGCATGGTACGGACTTAGTTCAATAGCCGCTAGGTTTATTAGCTATTTACTTACCCCCTATTTAACTTATAAGCTTTCTGATATCGCTTATGGTGAAAATTCGATTGTCTATGCTTTTATCCCTTTCCTAAATGTATTGGTGACACATGGCATGGAAACGGCTTATTTCAGGTTTGGAACCAAAGAAAATGAGGAGGAAATATTTAACACAAGTAGCCTCTCCATGTTTTTTGTAACCGCCTTAGTACTAGTAGGCTTGTTCACTTGGCAGGTGCCTTTAGCCAACCTATTGCAAATAAATCTACACGCAGAATACATCAGTTTATTGGCATGGATCGTCGCATTGGATGCCATTACCACGATTCCATTTTCAAGACTTAGGTTGCAGGGTCGTCCAAAAAAATTCGCTTTAATCAAAGTGGGTGGCATCCTTATTAATATACTTGCCACTTACCTTTTAATAAGTAGTCTTCCGCAATATGTTCAAACAAATCCTACTAGTTTTTTAGCCTCCCTCTATCAACCAAATTGGGAAGTGGGTTATATTTTAATTGCGGGCATTGTTCAAAATGTATTTGTACTTCTTTTATTGCAAAAAGAAATTAGATCCATACGTTTCAAATTCAATTTTAAACTTTGGTGGTCAATGATGGTGTATGCACTTCCATTGATATTAGTGGGCTTTGGCGGGATGATCAACGAAACCCTAGACCGCATCATGCTTGGCTGGTGGGCACCTGGAGGCAGTCCAGAAGCAAATAAAGCTTTAGTTGGTATCTATAGTGCCTGTTATAAATTAGCGATACTAATTACTATTTCTATCCAAGCTTTCCGCATGGGTGCTGAACCATTTTTCTTTAAGCAAGCGGAATCAGATCAGGCTCAAAAAACCTACGCAAGGGTGATGAAGTTTTTTGTCATTACTTTATGTGTCATGTTTTTAGGCGTGGTATTGTACATTGACATTTGGAAATTATTTATTCAAAATCCTGCGATGTATGTTGGCTTACGCGTGGTGCCTATTTTGTTAATTGCCAATATGTTTTTAGGTGTGTATTACAATTTGAGTATTTGGTATAAACTTAGCAATAAAACCATGGCAGGTGCATGGATCACTTTATTAGGTGCACTTATCACCGTACTTATTAATTATATCGCCATACCACATTTTGGTTATATGGCAAGTGCTTGGGCAACCTTCTTTTGTTATGGCACCATGATGGTGGTGAGTTATCAATGGGGCCAACGCGTATACCCTGTACCTTATGCCACTAAAAAATTAATTGCCTATTTTGTCATTGCCTTAATCGTTTATGGCATTAATACGGTATTACATTTGGTTTCCGACAACCAACCTTTCAATTATTTATTTGCTACGATTTTACTTTTCGCATTTATCTTTTTTGTAGTACGTGTGGAAAGAAAAGAAGTACAATCCATCTTTAGAAAATCAAACTAATGGCAGAAGATTTAACCCTGCATCAGGGCACTAAAAAAGAACAATACGAATCCTTGATTCCACAAATCAAAGGTTTAATGACAGGAGAGGATAATTTGATTGCCAACTTAGGCAATATTGCTGCAGCATTAAAAGAACAATTCAATTGGTTATGGGTGGGCTTTTATTGGGTACATGGGGAAGAGTTAGTTTTAGCCCCCTTCCAAGGACCAGTGGCTTGTACGCGCATTAAAAAAGGGCGTGGCGTTTGTGGAACGACTTGGGAGAAAGGCATTACCTTAATCGTAGATGATGTAGAAAAGTTTCCTGGTCATATTGCTTGCAGCAGTGCCTCAAGATCTGAAATTGTCATACCCGTTTTTCAAAATGGTCAAATAGTAGGTGTTTTAGATGTAGATAGTACCGAATTAGCGCATTTTGACAGGATTGACCAACAGTATTTAGAGGAAATTGTCGGGTTCTTAGACCGATTTTAAAAATAATCATTTAAGTTTGCAACCCCTAAGCGGATGTGGCGAAATTGGCAGACGCACTAGACTTAGGATCTAGCGCCGCGAGGCGTGTGGGTTCGACCCCCTCCATCCGCACAGATTTTATATAAAAAAGGCCTCAAATGAGGCCTTTTTTATTACCTTTGCCCCCCTTAAACCATACAATTAAGTAGTAAAATTACACTTATGGCAACCATAAAAAGAACCAACATTGCACCCTTAAATGATCAATTAACGGTGACTATTTCTAAAGCAGATTATTTTACTGCTTATGAGACAAGTTTAAAAAAGCATGCCAAAACGGCTAACATTCCTGGATTCAGAAAAGGAATGGTACCAGCTGGGATGATCAAAAAAATGTACGGACAATCAGTTTTCACTGACGTGATTTTAAAAACAGTGGAAAATGAGATGAACCAATATATCGCAAAAGAAAAGATTGACATTTTTGCACAACCGCTTCCATTGGAAACTGCGTTTGCAAATATGGATCAAAATAATCCTACAGACTACGACTTCTCTTTTGAAATTGGTTTAAAACCAAGCTTTGAAATTAAAGCTAAAGACATCAAGGTTAAAAGATACAAAATACAAGTAACGGACGATATGATTCAAAACGAAGTAGAGCGTTTGCAAATCAGAAATGGCAACATGACTGAACCAGAAGCGGCTACAAGCGAAGACAATGTATTGAATGTAACTTTCATTGAGTCTGATAAAGAGGGTAATGAAATAGAAGGTGGTATCAGAAAAGATAATTCTTTATTGATCAAATACTTTAGCGAAAAACAAAGAAAAGAATTCATAGGTAAAAAGAACGACGATACAGTTGTATTGCAGTTGAAGAAAGCGTTTGAAGAAAAAGAATTGGATATTATTTTGAACGACTTAGCATTGACAAAAGAAGACGCAGATAAGTTTTTCAAATTAGTGATCACTAAAGTGGGCTTAGTAGAAAAAGCACCATTAGACGAAACATTATTTACTGTTTGTTATCCAAACCAAGCCATCACCAACGAAGCGGAATTCAAAGCGGCTGTAAAGAAAGATATTGAAGGTTATTACGAGCAACAAGCTAAAAATCAAGTGCACGATCAAATATACCATAGCTTGATTGAACAAACGAAAATGGAATTCCCAGTTGCCTTCTTGAAACGTTGGTTACAAAAAGGCGGTGAAAAACAAAGAACTGAAGAAGAGGCAGAAAAAGAATATCCAGTATTCCAAGATCAATTAAAGTGGACTGTCATCAGTACACAATTAATTGCCGATCATAAATTGGAAGTGGTTGCAGACGACTTAAAGAATTTTGCTAAGCAACAATTGATGAGCTATATGGGTGGACAATTAGGCGCATTAGGCGATAATGACCAGTGGTTAGAAGATTATGCAGCTCGTATGATGCAAGACAGAAAGTTTGTAGAAGATAGCTACCACAGAATTAGCACAGATAAATTATTCAATGCTTTAGAAGCAGAAGTCACTGCCAAAGAAGAACCAATCGCTGCAGAGAAATTTGCCGATTTATTGAACAGCCATAAGCACTAAATAAAACGGATTACTTTTTAATAAGTTGACCAAAAGCCCCGTATTCCGGGGCTTTTGTTTTGGAGCAGCCTGATAAAATATAGGCGACTCCAAAACAACGTTGATGATTTTTAAGCCCCTCGACGGGGCTTTTTTTATAAAAACCCTGTTTAAATCGCGGGCCAAGATCCTATCCCCCATTTTACTTGTCTTTTAAGGCAAATTTGGCACCCTTTTTGCAATAGCTTAGGAGAATAGGTTTTACCTTTACGAACAGAAAAAAGCAATTATGAACATAGGAAAAGAATTTGAAAAATACGCGATCAAACACAGAGGGATCGGAAGTAATAGTCTTCACCAATACCAAAATAGTGTCACCAACCTGACACCCTATATTATTGAAGAAAGACCAATGAATGTGGCAAGCATGGACGTGTTTAGTCGCTTGATGATGGATAGGATTATTTTCTTAGGAGAAGGCATCAATGATTATGTAGCTAATATTGTTACAGCGCAGTTGCTTTTCTTAGAAAGTACAGATCGTACCAAGGATATTCAAATGTATATCAATAGTCCAGGCGGGAGTGTTTACGCAGGTTTAGGCATTTATGATACCATGCAATTTATAAGCCCTGACGTAGCGACGATCTGTACAGGAATGGCAGCTAGCATGGGTGCCATTTTATTATGTGCTGGTGTAGAGGGTAAAAGAACTGCATTAAGACATAGTAGAATCATGTTACACCAACCAAGTGGTGCGATTGGTGGTCAAGCATCAGATATCGAAATTACTGCAAGAGAAATCAAGAAATTAAAACACGAATTATACGAAGTCATTGCAACACATACCCACAAAGATGTAGACCTAGTGGCAAAAGATTGCGACAGAGACTTCTGGATGACTGCTGCAGAAGGCAAGGCTTATGGATTGGTAGATGAAGTTTTATTGACCAACCCAAGAAAAGTAAAAAAATAATAACCAACAATTAATTTAAACTGTTTATATGATACTTACGAATCGTTTTTTAATGGAAGAGGAAGAAGAAACAAGAGCCGATAAAAAAGAAGACAATGGTCCTTCTTTTTTAAACAGAAAGATGGAGCAAATATTTTTCGAAAAAAGAGCGATCTATTTATGGGGCGTAGTAGATGATAAATCTGCAAAAGAGATTGTGACTAAATTACTATTGTTAGATGCAGATAAGCCAGGAGAAGAAATTAATTTCTATATCAATAGCCCAGGCGGCGTTGTAACAAGTGGCATGGTCATGTTTGATACCATGAATTTGATTAAAAGCCCGGTGCATACGATCTGTATGGGTTTAGCAGCAAGTATGGGTTC
>JBFYPO010000128.1:0-12051 GCA_041303215.1 Asinibacterium sp.
GTATGTAGATTGATGGTCGCTGTTTCATTGTAACAAGTCCTATTCACATACGCACCATAAAATTCAAAATGATCATTTAATTCAAAAGCCGTTCTTTTATGCGTGCCATTCTTTAACAAAAAATTAGTCGCAGCTGCCACCCAATTTTTTTCTTCATAGCAGTTTCCTGCAAAAAAAACCAAGTCCATCATCATCACTTCCTCTGCGCCCCCTTCATAACTATATACTTCTACACCATTATCTAATGTAAAATGCTGGTAGGGTTTTAGTTGAATATTAAAATCAACGGCATCCTTGATCAACGGTGCTTTAATTCTATCTAATGCCATGTTTTAATTTTTACTGTAATAATATAAGGTGTTTCGATTGCTATCTTGGAAGATCGCATTGGCAGTTGCTTGAATTCTTTCCGGGGTTACCGCTTGGTATTTTTCTAACTCTTTATTCATCATGTCTGCGTCACCTAGTAATTCATAAAATGCCAAACTATGTGCGCGATTCATGATACTCATATCCTCGAAGCAAATGATACTTTCTGTTTTATTAATCACTTTCTGTACTTCTTTTTGTGGAAGTAATTCTTGTTTAATTTTATTTACTTCTTCTAAAACAGCTTGTTCTGCAACCGACATACTCACGCCTTTTACCAACTTGCCTTCTATCACCAATAAACCTGGATCGATCGTGCCAAAATGATAACAATCTATCGAAGAAAATAATTGTTTTACTTTTATCAATTGCTCATATAATCTTGCAGAAGCGCCACCACCTAATACTTCGGTGATCAAATCTGTTTCATGATACCCTGCATCAAATCTGCCGCCCATATGCCAAGTCATCATTAGCATATCCATTGGCACATCCGCTCGAACATCCAATGACCTTGATTTTTCTTGTACCGGCTCTTTTGGTAAATTTCTGTGATACGCTTCACCCGCAGGGATAGGACCAAACCATTTCTCTGCTAATGTTTTGACTTGTTCGGTGGTCGTATTTCCTGTCACCACCAAGATGGCATTATTCGGTCTGTAAAATTTAAAAAAGAAATCTTTTACATCTTGCATCTTTGCATTTTCTACATGCGACAATTCAGCACCAATGGTCATCCAACGATACGGATGATTGGTATAGGCAAGTGCACGCATTTTATGCCATGCATCCCCATAAGGTTTATTGATATAATGTTCTTTAAATTCTTCACAGACAACTTTACGTTGCACTTCTAAACTCTTTTCACTAAAAGCAAGCGATAACATACGGTCACTCTCAAGCCAAAAAGCAGTTTCAATATTTTCGGCTGGTATTTGACAATAATAATTGGTCAAGTCATTCGTGGTATAGGCATTGTTTTCACCACCAGCTCTTTGCAAGGGTTCGTCATATACAGGAATATTCACGCTACCTCCAAACATCAAGTGTTCAAAAAGATGCGCAAAGCCAGTTTGTGCAGGATTTTCATCTTTTGCGCCCACATTGTACAAGACGTTCACCACCGCCATTGGGGTACTTGTATCTTGGTGCACCAGCACCTTCAACCCATTCTCTAATTGAAATCTTTCAAATTGTATCATAAGGACAGCAAAAATAAGCTTAAAACACAGAACCATTTGACGTTAAGGTTGTTAAATTAGTAACTTCGCACTATTAATTGAAAACTATGCAATTAGAACAACTTTATCAGAAAGCACTGAATTTTGAATACCTAACAAAAGAAGAGGGTATGTTCCTTTTCGAACACGCGCCTCTAGCTGAATTAAGCTATGTAGCAGATACTTTGAGAAAGAAACAAGTGCCGCATGGTAAAGTAACTTGGCAGATTGACCGTAATTTGAATACCACCAATGTATGTATCGCCAATTGTAAGTTTTGTAATTTTTACCGCATCCCTGGACACCCAGAATCTTATATCACCGACATGGATACCTATCGAGTGAAAATCAAGGAAACCATTGCTTGGGGTGGCGATCAATTATTGCTACAAGGTGGACACCATCCTGAATTAGGATTGGATTTTTACGCTAATTTATTTAGACAAATCAAGTCTGAATTCCCGACCATTAAATTACACACATTAGGGCCCCCAGAGATAGCACATATTGCTAAGTTGGGTGGATTTACCCATACCCATGTATTAAAAACTTTGCAGGAAGCAGGAATGGACTCCTTACCAGGAGCAGGTGCAGAGATATTAGTAGATAGAGTTAGAAGATTGGTATCTAATGGAAAATGTGGTGCCGAAGAATGGTTAGAGGTCATGGCTGCAGCACACCAATTAAATATCACCACAAGTGCGACCATGATGTTTGGACACGTGGAGACATTGGAAGAGCGCTTCATACACTTAATCAAAATAAGAGAAGTACAGGATAGAAAACCAGAAGGCGCAAAAGGCTTTTTAGCTTTCATTCCTTGGACCTTCCAAGATGTAGATACCCTATTGACAAAAATTAGAGGGGTCCATAATTTAACCACCACCGAAGAGTATATCCGCATGATTGCGATAAGCCGTATCATGTTGCCGAATATTAAAAATATCCAAGCGAGCTGGTTGACTGTAGGTAAAGCCACAGCCCAGGTTTGTTTAGAAGCAGGAGCCAATGATTTTGGTAGCATCATGCTAGAGGAAAATGTGGTGAGTGCCGCTGGTGCACCCCATCGTTTCACGTATAAGAGTATTCAGGAAGCCATTAAAGAAGCTGGATTTGAGCCTCAATTAAGGAACCAACAATACGAATGGCGTGAATTACCTCAGGATATCCAGGAGCAAACCATTAATTACTAGGATACTAGGGTCCTTTTGAGTCAAATAAGCTTAAAAAACTAGCGTTGCCTGTAACTTTTTAGACCAGCCCACGTTTAACCTAACAAACAAGGATTAAACTAGACAGATGACGGATAAAGCGTACAATGATTGTGTAGATAATTATGCCGATGGGGTTTATCGATTTATTGTAAAAAATATTCGACACCAGGAAGATGCGCAGGATATTGTTCAATCTTCATTTGAAAAATTATGGGTGAACCGTGCACAAGTGCTTCCTGAAAAAGCAAAGTCTTATTTATTTACAGTGGCCTACCATCAAATGATTGACCATATCCGTAAGTCTAATAAGATGTCTTTAGTGGATGAAGCTGCAATCCCCCATCAACCAACCACACAAACACATGGCGAATTGAAACAAATTTTAATGCGCGCGGTGAACGAATTGAATCCGACCCAAAAAAGCCTTGTTTTATTGAAAGATTATGAAGGGTATAGTTACCAAGAAATTGGCGAGATCATGAATCTATCGGAAAGTCAAGTGAAAGTGTATTTACATAGAGCTAGAATCATTTTAAAAAATAAACTATCGGCCTTCGCCCCAACCGCATCCTAATGCAGATTAACGCATCTACATACGAAACCATTTTCTTGTTGTATATCGACAATGAATTAAGCCAAAAAGAAAGGCTAGAGGTAGAACTATGGATGGCCGAGCATCCATCTTATGCTTTGCGCATGGAGGAATTAAAGGCAACTGTACTAGCGCCAGAAACGATGCAGTTTGGATGGAAGGCGAATTTAAAAAAGATAGATGCTGACATATCGAAAGAAGTTTTAGAAGAGGAGATGATTGAAGACTTAGAAACGATCTGGACAAAGGAATATACCAGCTTATTGACACAGGATATGCAGGCTATTCCTGGATTGTCTACGCAATTCAAAAATAGTTTAAAGAAAGAAACAACTTCTAAAGTTGGACTTGTCAAAGCTTTTGGATTTAGTCAAAACAAATTCACTTACACCGCAGTCGCGGCAATGTTGCTATTATTCATTGGATACAAGCAATTAACGACCCCCACCGATTTAAAGACTGTTGCAGCTGTTAAAACACCTTCAGCTCAAGCGTTAAGTAAAGAAGTATTGGTGCAGCAATTCATTCCAAATCAAAAAACGAATGACAACTTAAAAAATTCGAATAAGAATCAATCAGCTATACAAGAACCCAATGCAAATAGTATAGTGCATGCAAATCAAGATATACCTGAATCTGCTTCAAATGTTGTAGCAGTTCAATCCCTTGAAAAAAATGAATCATCAACAATCGTTTCTCCAATTGAAATGAATGTTACTACAAATAATACAACAGCCCTGTCAGAAAAAACAGGCAATTCATTAAGTAGCAGTTCAACAATCGCTTTGGATGCAGAAGAGGAATCAGCGCCTGATACAAAAATGGCTACTAGCTACGAATTCATTGATACAGAAGACCCCGATAGGACTATTTTGATCGCAAATTTTGAAATAGATGGCAATCGATTAAGAGGTCTAAAAAGAAAAGTAACAAGCTTATTCAAGAATAATAAATCAGACAAGAATAAATAATTCAAGACTTAAATAAACATCGATATGATACAAAAAATGATCCTTCCCATTTTATTATTGGGAACAAGTTTAACCAGCAAAGCACAAACAGATACATTAGCAATGCTTGCTACAAAAAAAGATACCATTGTTGTTACTGCAAAAAATGATACCGTAAAAATTGGATCTATCTTAATTGTAACAAAAAAAGGGGCCGAAGCACCTGATTACAAAACAGTAATCAAAATCGGAGATGGCGCGACAGGGAAATCAAATGAAGCTGTTTCAGGTTGGATTAATGGCGATTTCAAAAAAACAAAAATTGAACTTGCCAAAGGCCCTAAAAAATTAAAAAACCTTCAAACGAACTGGTGGACTTTGGATCTTGGCTTTGCTAATTACCATGATAAAAGCCCTGCAATATATTGGCTAGCAGCAAATCCAAACGTTTTACCCTATGGTCCTGGTCCAATAAACCCAAAGAGCTTTAGCTTAAATAACAAAAAATCATCCAACGTGAACCTTTGGATCGTTCAACAAAAATTGAATATATATCAACACAAAATCAATTTAAAATATGGCATCGGTGTAGAGATGTTCAATTTCAGATTTGAAAAGCCAATCAGTTTTAGAGAAGATATTTCAGGTTTTGTAAAATACGACGACGTTGTCTTTTCAAAAAACAAATTACTCGTTAAATACTTAACCATCCCTCTTCAAATTAGTTTCAAGCCAAATCCAAACTTAAATAAAGGATTTTATGCAAGTGTAGGTATGAGCGCGGGGTATTTATTAAATGCAAAAAACAAACAAATTAGCGATGAGCGTGGTAAAGAAAAATTTGAAGGTAACTTTAATTTAAACGACTGGCGTGTAGCTACAATTGGAGAATTGGGTATAGGATCAGTTCGCTTATATGGCTCTTATGGTATGACCAACTTATTTAACAAGAGTCAAGTCATGTTTGATATGCAGCCATTTGCATTGGGTGTAAGATTTAGTAAATTCTAGTGCAACAAAATATTTTATAGTCCCCTAAACGACAAAACGCCCCAATTAATTGGGGCGTTTTTAATATCATAAAGTTTTATTTACACTAATTGCTTCGCGCCAAAATAAGGCACTAATACTTCAGGCAAATTAATGCCTGTTTCAGTTTGATAATTTTCTACGATTGCAGCGTAAATTCTAGGCAAAGCCAATGAACTACCATTTAAAGAATGCGCGAATTGCGTTTTACCTTCCTGGTCTTTAAAGCGGCACTTCATTCTGTAGGTTTGGTAATTGTTGAAATTAGAAACACTACTTACTTCCAACCATTTTTCTTGTGCAGCACTATATACTTCAAAGTCATAGGTGATGGCAGATGCAAAGCCCATATCACCCCCGCATAATCTAAGGATACGGTATTGTAGGCCTAAGCTGATCAATAAATTTTCCACGTGGGCTACCATCTCATTTAAAGTGTCATCGCTTTTATCTGGATGCACAATTTGAATGATCTCCACTTTTTCAAATTGGTGTACTCTATTTAATCCTCTTACTTCTTTTCCAAAACTACCAGCTTCTCTTCTAAAACAAGGAGAATAAGCCGTCATCTTGATAGGTAAATCTGCATCTTTTAAAATGGTATCTCTAAATACATTCGTCACGGGCACTTCGGCTGTTGGAATTAAATAAAAATCATCTTCTGTTGCATGGTACATCTGCCCTTCTTTGTCTGGCAATTGCCCGGTCGCAAAAGCGGATGCAGCATTGACCATGTAGGGAGGGATGTATTCTGTATACCCTGCTGCCGTATTAAAATCTAAAAAGTACTGTGTGAGTGCTCTTTGAAATTTGGCACCCTTTCCAATATACAATGGGAAACCGCTGCCGGTGATTTTAGCACCAGTTTCAAAATCTACTAAATTATACTTCTTGATCAAGTCCCAATGTGCCATTGCACCTGTAGGTAAAACCGGCGTTACACCTGCTTCTTTCACTACCTCATTCTCTTCGGGCGTTCTTCCTTTTGGTACTAAATCATGTGGCAGGTTGGGTAATTGCACAATCAAGTTTTGAAGTTGTTGTTCTACCTCTGCCATCTCTAGCTTCAAAGGTTCTAAGGCTAGTTTCCATGCACCTACATTTTGCTTAATCGCTTCTGCTTGTTCTTTCTCGCCCTTCGCCATATGGTTGCCAATCTCCTTAGATGCCGCGTTTACCTTGGATTGTAAATCATCAAAATTGGCTTGAATACGCTTTCTTTGGTCATCCACCGCAATCACCTCATCCACTAAACCTGGATTAGAAAAATGCTTTATTGCAAGTTTATCCTTTGCTAATTGGGTATGTTGTCTTAAATAATTCACCTGTAACATATCGAGAAATTTGGGCAAAGATAATCAAACCATCCTACTGCGCACAGATATCCCCTACCTTTGCAGCATAAATTGAAAAATTCTATGGCAACTATAGGAGACGATATCCAAACCAGGTGGTGGGATTTAGAGCGAAAATTAATGGACCGATTTGGGAAAAAGCCAGATCTAGAGTCAATATTGTTTTTAATAGGCTTACAAGAAACCGGATTTATCCAAGAAAAAATTACGAAGGAACAGAAGCAAGACTTGATGCACGTCGCAATTTGCAGCATTCTAATGTCGAGTGGTTTTTACGTAGTTGAAGGCAAGGATGGAGATGGATGGCCTCATTTTAAACAATTGAAGAATTTACCCGTGATGGACTTGATCGAGCAAGAGGTTTTCTTAAAAGACCATGTTTTGCTTTATTTTGACAACAATCAGTTCTAGTCCATTGGTTTTTTAGCGATTTTTATGAATATTTGCACTAATAAAAAATTAACCTATGCAATTCCCAGCAGACTTACGTTACACAAAGGACCACGAGTGGATTAAATTAGAAGGCAATACTGCTACCATTGGTATCACAGATTTTGCTCAAAGCGAGTTGGGAGATATTGTTTATATAGATATCAATACTGTTGGTAGTACATTAGCGGCAGAAGCTGTATTTGGTACTGTTGAAGCAGTAAAAACGGTGAGTGATTTATTCTTACCTATCGCTGGTACTGTCTTAGAAGTGAACCCTGCTTTAGCTGGTCAACCAGAATTAGTGAACACAGATGCATATGGCCAAGGCTGGATGATCAAAATGACAGTTAGCAACCCTGCAGATGTAGATGCATTGCTTACTAGCGAAGCCTATGCGAAGTTGGTACACTAATCCAACCTTCATGAAATACTTTATTTGGGTGATTGCTGAAATAGCACTCGTATTTGTATTACTAAGTCTTCCGGGAAGTAGTTTCACAGATCGAATAGGTTGGCTGCATCTATTGCCTATTGACAAAATAGTGCATATCGTTTTATTTGGATCCTTAGCTTGGTCATTCTACCTATTTCTTGATAAATCATCTATTCAAGCACTACAATCTGTTCGAGCTCAAGCCTGGGCAATGATTTTTTGTATTGTTTATGGAATTGCCATGGAGTACTATCAAAAATGGTATGTACCAAGCCGTGGATTTGAGGTAAAAGACATGATTGCAGATGCAGCAGGTGTCTTGATCGCATTACCAATATATCAATTATGGAAAAAAAGACAATAATTTGTATTTTTAACTGTAACCTAATACCAATTCAGCAATGGGGATAGAACAAGATATACAGCAGTCTAATTTCAGAAATGAATTTCAGAAAATGGGCATCAATCTCCTATTCACTGCCAATTGGCTGAATGAACAAATTGGGAAGATGCTTTCCGAAAAAGGCGTCACACAACAGCAATACAATATACTTCGAATCTTAAGAGGAAGTAATACGCCACTCAGTACACTTAAAATAAGAGAACGCATGTTAGATAAAATGAGTGATACAAGTAGAATTGTAGATAGACTCATTGCAAAAGAATTAGTGGTTAAATCTACCTGCTTAAAAGATAAAAGACTTGTTGACATTAGCTTGTCACCAAAAGGGCTTGAACTTATTGCGCAATTAGATCAGTTCAATGACCGCATAGATGCTTTATTAAAAGGAATCGACGAGCATGAGGCAGAAAGGATGAATCAAATTCTTGATAAGATAAGAATGATCGATTCCAAATCCTAGTTGCCCGTTTTTCGAAATCATAAACAAACACATTACAAAATTATTATTCAGCTATGAAGAAATATTTTTTTGCCCTATTAATAGTCCTTCCATTTTCAATTTTTGCACAACCGAGTTTAAATGATAAAAACGTATTTGAATTTCGTGCAGTGTGGGTGGCTACCGTTGTAAATATTGATTGGCCAAGTAAAACCGGCTTAAGTAATCAGGCACAGAAAGACGAGTTTGACGCTTTATTAGATATGCATCAAAAAAATGGCATGAACGCAATCATCATGCAGGTAAGGCCTTCAGGCGATGCACTGTATCCATCTGAGTTAGAACCTTGGAGTGAATACCTTACAGGAAAACAAGGACAAGCCCCTGCGCCCTTTTATGATCCATTGACTTATATGATTGAAGCGACACATAAACGAGGAATGGAATTTCATGCATGGATCAATCCGTATAGAGCCGTATTTGATGTCAATAAATCAAGCATTGCAAACAACCATTTATCGAAAGTGCATCCTGAGTGGTTCTTAACTTATGGCGATAAAAAATATTTTAACCCAGGATTGAAGGAAGTGTGGACCCACACCAATAAAGTAGTGCAAGATTTAGTAGCTCGTTACGATTTAGATGCTGTGCATATGGATGATTATTTTTACCCGTACAAAATCCCAGGAAAAGAATTTCCGGATGAAGCAACCTATCAAAAAAATGCACGCGGCCTAAGTAAAGATGATTGGAGAAGAAGCAATTGTGATACCATTGTAAAACAATTATCAAACACCATACATCAAGTTAAACCAGGCGTACAATTCGGCATCAGTCCATTTGGCGTTTGGAGAAACCAATCAACAGACCCGAGAGGAAGTAAGACAAAAGCGACTACCAACTATGACGATTTATATGCTGATATTTTACTGTGGTTAGAAAAAGATTGGATTGATTATGTGGCCCCACAATTATATTGGGAACAAGGACATGCATTAGCAGATTACAATGAATTGATTGAGTGGTGGAATAGAAATAGTTATGGCAAGAATTTATACATAGGTCATGGTATTTATAGAGCAGGGAGCAATACTGCATGGAAATCTCCAAGCCAAATACCGAATCAAATTACCAAAATGAGGTCTTTGAAAAACACCCATGGTAGTGCCTATTTTAGTAGTGCTAGTTTCAAAACCAATGCCAATGGCTGGAATGATAGTTTACAAAATAACTATTATAAAAACCCAGCATTGATTGCTCCAATTGAATGGCTCGTACAAACAAAAATGTCAACACCTAAAATTCAAAAAGGATCTGATAAAAACTACACGATCACTGATATAAACCCATCAAACAGTTTAAGACATTTTGCACTTATTCATAAAGGCAAATCTGGATACCGTGTTGCAGCTATCTTACCAAAGACGACTAAGAATTTTGATTTGAATGCATTTGGGATAATCCAAAATGTCAATGAGCCCATCTGGATTGTTGCAGTAGGCAAACAAAATCAGTTAAGCAAATACCAAGTAATTGAATAAAAAGTAATGATAAATAGTGTTTTGCATTATTCAAATTAATGCCGCAAACAAAAAGCCATCCCTTCGGATGGCTTTTTGTTATATTCAAAGACAGAACTATTACTCATAAATACGCTTTAAAGGCAGGTTCTCATTTGCTTTTATCAACAATGGCACATGCTCTACGACAGTCATATCATTGTCTAAGCCAAATGCTTTTTGATCACTCTGTGCAAAGTTTTTAATGTTAAAGTATAAATCCATGATAAAGTCTTCTTTAAAGGATAACTCATTTTCGATAGAGAAGAAACTTTCAATAATCACATAGGTGATATCCGCGTGGAAGTCTTTTTGCTTCAATGATTCGTATTTACTATAAATGCCTAATTCTTGGCACTCATTCAACTCCTGCATTACTTTTTTAAACAAAACGTTTACGCGAGGTTGAATACGGAAGCCTAATTTAAAATCAACACGCATTACTTTATCATCCACCAGTTCGCGAATGCTATACGCCATGCCATAAGGGGAATCGGTACGATCGATATGAATGAACCAGTAAATATCAGCACGTTTTGGTTTTCTGTTTAAGATAGAATCAATAATACGATGCTCAATTTCTCTATGATTATTAGCCTTTGTCAGATACACTAAATGGGTAGCATACTTGGGCACGTCCTTATCTGCACTCAAATTAGTCAATTGATCTAAGTATGTTTTCAATTTCACAAAGTCCAAGAAACGATTGGCAATTTTTCTAGCACGATGCCACACAAACATTACCAAGATCATACTTAATGAAAAAGCGAAGGTAATATATGCGTATTTGAATTTAACTACATTGGCGATAAAAAAAGAAATTTCAACAATGCTGAATATTGAAATGACAAATGCAACAAGTGATTGACTCCATCTTCTAACATTTAATAAATAAAAGTTGATCAATATAGTCGTCATCATCATCGTAAGAATTACAGAGAATCCATAAGCATGTACCATACTTTCACTATCCCTAAAATAAAATAGCATTGTAATACAGCCTACCCATAAGATGAAATTAAAACTAGGAATATATATTTGTCCTTTTTGATCTGTAGGGAACTTCACGGTCACACGAGGCCAAAAATTCATGCTGATTGCTTCATTGATTAAAGTAAAAGAGCCACTTATTAATGCTTGACTTGCTATGATTGCAGCAAGGGCCCCAATGCCAATTCCAATTAACAAGAACCAATGCGGCATGATCTCATAAAATGGATTCACCAAGGTACTTAACTTTTCTCCTGTATGGCTTAATAACCATACGCCCTGCCCCATATAATTCATAATCAACGCTACTTTCACAAAAATCCAACTTACTTGTATGTTTTTGCGGCCACAATGGCCTAAGTCACTGTACAAAGCTTCAGCTCCTGTGGTACAAAGGAAGACCGCCCCCAATAACCAAAATCCGTGAGGATAATTTACTAATAAGTCTATTCCATAATAAGGATTAATCGCTTTTAATATTCCAGGCTGGCCAACTACTTGAACTAACCCTAATATTAAAATCATCGTAAACCAAACCAACATAATTGGACCAAATGCAAAACCTACAATTTTGGTTCCAAATCGTTGAAAGAAAAAAAGTAGAGATATAATGGTTGCAACAATTCCAACTGTTAAAGAATTTCCGGGCACAATCACTTTCTCTAAACCTTTTACACCTCCAAGAGCCTCAATGGCAGAGGAAACTGAAATTGGTGGAGTAATCATTCCTTCGGCTAATAATAAAGCAGCGCCAAAAATGGCAGGAATATATATCCATTTTACATAACGACGGATCAGTGCAAACAAAGAAAAGATACCGCCCTCACCTCGGTTGTCTGCTCTTAATGTCAACAATACATATTTAAATGTTGTTTGTAAAGTCAGGGTCCAAAATACACAGGAGATTGCTCCGTATACCAATTGCTCTGTAATGATTTTGTCATTGATGATAGACTTGAACACGTAAAGTGGAGAAGTACCGATATCGCCGTATATAATACCAAGCGTTACGATTAAACCAGCTAAAGTAACTTTTTGCTGGTGCCCTGAATTTTGTACCATTGAT
>JBFYPO010000129.1:0-8806 GCA_041303215.1 Asinibacterium sp.
AAAACTTGCTTGTAACTGCTTGATTATCAAGGAGTGGGCCCACCAGGGCATGATCCTGGGACCCCCTGATTATGAGTCAGGTGCTCTAACCAACTGAGCTATAGGCCCGCATCTTTCGATGACAGGCTGCAAAAATAGTAAAATTGAGTATGTTTCCGCCCATATTCACCTAATATTTTAACCTTTTTTAAAGTGTTCTACCCTTTTTTTCAATTAATTTTGCCAAATGAAGAAAGTTATATTATCCCTCCTTACTATTTTGTTATTCAGTGGTTTAGCGCATGCTCAAACAAGTAGTACAGAAAAGCAAACGGCTGTTTTATCCACTCGACCAGCAGACCATTTGATGATACAATTTGGTGCTGATTCTTGGATAGGCGCTCCTGATAGCGTAAAGACGTCTGGTATGGGTAGACATTTCAATATTTATTTCATGATGGATAAGCCATTTAAGACCAATAATAAGTATAGTGTTGCCTACGGGGTTGGATTTGCAACCAATAATCAATATATCGACAAAAGCAATTATGTTGATTTAATGCAGACAAATAATACCATCCGAATCAGACAAGTGGATTCTTTAACAAGCAGTTTTGACAAACAAAAAGTGGCCACATTATATTTACAAGTTCCAGCGGAAATTAGGTATTACTCAAATCCTGCAACACCTTCAAAATCTTGGAAATTAGCTGCAGGTGTAAAAATTGGAATGTTATTCAAAGGTTACACTAAGATGAAAGATTTTCAAACTGCAAATGGCACTACTATCTACAGTAAAAACTATATTCAAAAAATTAGCAATAAAAGGTTCTTTACAACAAACGATGTAACATTGACTGCAAGAGCAGGCTATGGTATCATAGGCTTACATGTGGGCTATACTGTTACACCAGTAATCAAGGACGGATTTGGACCTTCATTCAATAGATTATCTGTTGGCTTAAGCATCAGCGGATTATAGTCTCCTCCAAAACTAATTTAAGCCCTCCTTTATATAAAGTGAGGGTTTTTTTATTCTAGAAGGGTATTGAGTTATCTTTGTAAAAATTAAGATTCATTTTGATAGAGAAGAAGCAAATAATAAAAGAAGAAGAGAAGGCGGTGTTGGTTGGCGTGATTCAACAAGAACATACCGAAGAGCAAGTGAATGAATATTTGGCTGAGCTAGCTTTTTTAGCAGAAACGGCGGGTGCGATAGCGATTAAAATTTTCAAACAAAGGTTATCACATCCCGACAGTAAAACATTTGTAGGCAAGGGTAAGTTAGAAGAGATCAAACAATATGTAGCTGCAAAAGATATTGATGTGGTGATTTTTGATGATGAATTAACTGGATCACAGATACAGAATATAGAAAAAGAAGCAAAGTGCAGGGTGATAGACCGAAGCGATTTGATCTTAGATATTTTTGCTCGTCGTGCAAGAACAGCACAAGCAAAGGTACAAGTTGAGTTAGCGCAGTATCAATACATTTTACCTAGGTTAAAAGGGATGTGGTCTCACTTAGAAAGACAAGGTGCTGGTATTGGTTCTAGAGGTCCTGGTGAAACAGAAATTGAAACAGACCGTCGTATCGTTAAAGATAAAATTGCTTTATTACGCAAGCGTCTACTTGAAATAGATAAACAAGCATTCACGCAACGTAAGGATAGAGGAGAGTTTATACGTGTAGCACTAGTGGGTTACACCAATGTAGGCAAAAGTACCATCATGAACTTGATTAGTAAAAGTGAAGTGTTTGCGGAAAATAAATTGTTTGCAACATTAGATACCACCACTAGAAAAGTAGTGTTTGAAAACACGCCATTTTTATTAAGTGATACTGTTGGATTTATTCGTAAACTACCACATCATTTGGTGGAAAGTTTTAAAAGCACCTTAGATGAAGTACGTGAAGCAGATGTGTTATTACATGTAGTAGATATTTCACATCCTAAATACGAAGATCAAATTGACGTTGTAAATAAAACCTTGCAAGAATTAAAAGCATTTGACAAACCTGTTGTCACCATTTTTAATAAGATGGATTTATACCGTCAGAAATATTTTGACGAGTGGATTTCAGATGAAGTAAAACAAGATATTGAAAGAGACCTGAAGGAAAGGTGGATTAACGTCACCAATAACAATTGTGTTTTTGTTTCTGCCATTGAAAAACAAAATATTGAAGAATTAAGAACGATCATATTGCATAAAGTGAGAGACATGTATCAGATAAAATATCCTTACAAGACTGTATTCTTTTAACTATGTCAGCTAGTACGATCAACTGGGTTTTAATTACAAATGCGCCAATGAGTTTGGATTGGCCAGCGAACCAATTATTAGATTTGGAGGTAGAGGGCAAGAAAATCACCCTTGCTAGGTGGCAGGAGGGTTATTTTGCCTTTGCTCAAAAATGCCCCCATGCAAGTGGCAGGATGGCGCAGGGGTATATTAATCCCCTAGGACAAGTTGTTTGTCCGTTACATAGATATGCTTTTGACATGAAAAATGGCCGTAATACTACTGGAGAAGGCTATTTTCTTAAAACCTACCCCGTAGAACAGCGTCCAGATGGAATTTTTATTGGTTTTAAGCCGAATTCTTTCTTTTAAACTTTTGTTCTTTGGTAAATTTCATTATTTTTGCGTCCCGTAAATGGGAACACTCCTCCTTAGCTCAGTTGGTTAGAGCATCTGACTGTTAATCAGAGGGTCTCAGGTTCAAGTCCTGAAGGGGGAGCCACACTGGACAAGCCATCAGAAATGATGGCTTTTTCTTTGTATATCAGTGGGTTAGGATGGTTGCATCTTTTTATTTTTTCTTTAATTAACTTTAGAACAAATCTCTCTTTTTTGTGATAAAGACAATAGCGCCATCTTCTCCAATTCTGAAAAAGTATATTGAATGCTTCTATATTTATAAAGGTAAGCCAAACTCAACCTTTAAGTACGTAGCATTCCCGCATTTTAACACGGGACTTTCATTTATGAAGAGTGCGTTAGTTCAAAGGCAAAATTGGACTCTTCAAATTTCAGAAAACACGACCGATAGTATTCATATTGAAATTCTCGGAAAGTATACGACCCCGGTTTTATCAGAATATATAGGACACATAAGAGAGATTGCTGTCATATTCAAACCATTGGGATTAAATCGATTTTTCAAGGATAATTATCTTTCATTGGCGCCTCATTTTTCCCAAGAATTAAAAAATGATGTGTGGAGAAAATTTGGTGAAAGTTTATTTTCAAGTGACGATGAAATTAGTAAAATCGAATCATTTTTACTTTCCCAATTTTGGGACAATCAAGAAGTATCCAATATTGAAAATTCGTTGACATTATTAGAAAATAGTAATGAGCAAATTTCTATTTCTGATATTGCAATCAAGGTTGGACTTAATCTAAAAACTTTTCAAAGACATTTCCAAAAACATATGGGTTGTAGTCCTGTGGATTATCGTAGAATTTTTAGATTCCGAAGCTCATTGACCAACAAATTGAATAATAAACAATTAAAGAATTTGACAGAAATAACCTATGAAGAAGGTTATTATGACCAGTCTTATTTAATTAAGGAGTTTCGAAAAATTACAAATCACAACCCTAAAGACTTTTTTAAGTCAGCAAGTAAAGTGGATGGAGATAAAATTATTTGGGAAATTAAATAGTGTCTTAAAAGTACAATTTTGAGCTATGGCTATGATTTAATTTTGAAATAAATTAAACGACATTTCAATGAACAAATCAATTAACAAATTTCTTTACATTGGATTTTTACTCCTAGGTCTTTTTCAGGCATTATATTCTAAAGATTATATGCAGGCTGCAGCATCTCTCGGGATTGGAATGGCATTTGACCCATTCAATCCAGAACAAAAATGGAATGACAGACCAACTTGGCAAAAGGCGGTTTTGATTATTCACCTTGCTTTAGTAGCAGCAATGTTTGGGTTTGGGATTGGGTTGAATGACAAATAGACTTCCTGCAAATTGACACGAAGTTCAACCCTTTAATTTTCTAATAATCACATACTCAATCACCCGATTATAGCTGCATCTTTCGTAGAAAAGGGGAGCAAAAAGCAGAAAGCCTTTACAGCAATGTAAGGGCTTTTCTTGTTTTAGGACTTGCGCTGTGTTAGTTTCCTCTCTACACTATAATTTGTATCTTTATAATTTATGATACATTATGCCTAACACTATTTTCAATAAACAAAGTATGAAACAAATATTTCTATTAGCCTTAATTTTTTTGTCCAATCCTAACCTTGCAACGGCTCAGGTATCTAAAAGCTCAGATATATTTATTACTCTAAAGAAACAAGACAGTATTTTTTTTGAACGAAGCTTTAATCTTTGTGACATAGATTACTTAAAAAGCGCTATTCATAAAGATTTGATATTTTATCACGACCAAGCAGGAATTCAATATAGAGAATCCTTTTTGGAGAACACTAAAAATAATATTTGTTCTGATTTTAGTAAAAAACCAATTAGAAAAGTAATTGTAGAAAGTTTGGAAGTATTTCCTATGTATAATGAGGGAAAAATTTATGGAGCTATACAAACCGGAATTCATGACTTTTATATTAGAGAATCTAATAAAGCAGATATAAAAACCAGTACCGCAAAGTTTATCCATTTGTATTTGTTGATAAATGGAAATTGGCTGCTTAAAGAAGTTTTAAGCTTTGACCACAAGTAAAAATGAACGTATATGAGTAAAAGAAAAAGATATTCAACCCTTTATTATGATAGTCACATACTCAATCATTGAATTAAAGTTGCAGCTTCTGTCAAGAAGGGGAGCACTCAAAAAAAGCCTTGCATTTTGCAGGGCTTTTTTAATTTATACCAACTCCTTACTTGTGGTCGCAAATTGCGACTTCAAGTAGAAATTAGGACAATAACACCTCAGCTGGGATATTAAGCTCTTGATGAAATAACTTGGCTAATTCAAGTGTTAATGGCTTTCTTTTGTTAAGTAAAGAAGATACATACCCTTTGCTTCCTACTTTGCCTACAAGATCCTTATTCTTTAAACCTAACTCATCCATCTTGAATTTAATAGCATCAATAGGATCAGGTAATGGAATAGGATAGTTCGCATCCTCATATTGTTTAATTAATAGAAGGGCTACTTGTAGCTTTTCCCCTTGCGGAGTTGTTGATTTAACCTTGTTATTAAACTGAACATCTACCCAATCAAGGTATTGCTCATACTGTTTTTTAGTCTTTATAATTTTCAATTCCATATCCTTACTTTTTATATTGTATTGTTGTTACATCTATTTTATCATAGTCGCTATGTGTTCCAAACCATTTGATCTGTATCGCTTTAAACTCAAACACAATCCTTACTACTAGTCTATATTTATTCCCCATGATATTAAATACAACCCTATCATCACTCACTAAACTTACATTTCCATATACCTTTTTAAGCTCATTAAAATTTTTAAAGTCAGATATTACTAATTCATGATACCACACAAATAACGCAATCCTAGCCAAAGGGTATTTTTTAGCATATTCCAATAACGTTCTTCGGGTGATAATATTAAACACATGACAAAGATAATAAGTTTACTAATAGAAAACTTTCTAAATTCAATCTATTTTGAAAAAGCTGCAACTTTGATGCATAAGGGGAGCAATAGTGCACAAGGCGACATTTCTGTCGCCTTTTTTGTTGTCCCCAAGTGAGTTCAGTTTTGCATCTTTTAAGAAGTTACATAACCTAAATTATCTAACCTGTCACCTAAATGACTCCTAGAAGTCGTTTTTGCTGCCGTTTATTCCTTATACATTTGTAAAATGAAAATAGGAGAACATATAAAAGAAATCAGAATTTCAAAGGGGCTTACTCAAACAGAACTATCTGAAAAGAGCGGTATTGCGGTAAGAACCATTCAAAGGATTGAGAATAGTGAGGTAACACCGAGTATATACTCTCTAAATGCTATCGGTGCAGCTTTAGATGTTAAATTGAATGAATTTCCAATGGGGGCTAATGATGGTAAATTTGAATTCAAAATTGTCATTTCCAACTTTAGTAACCTTTTTGTAGATATTAAAATTTTAATTAATAGAAATTGGAAAACACTATTGGCGCTTATCATTTTGGTATTTGGCGCTCTATTTTATAAAGATTTAATATCATTGTTTGTTGTACCAAATGACAATTCTATCATTTCTGTTTCTACTATCAACTGTGGCACTAATAATGAATGCGATATTGAGCTTATCAAAAAAGACATTAAGGGTAAGATATTATGGAAGTGTATCATTGGAGGGACAAGTTATGACAAGGCAAGTCAGGTGATTAGAACTAAAGATGGCAGTTACATTGTAATTGGGTCTACAAGCTCTTTTGGGAAAGGGAATTATGATGTATTAATAGTAAAAGTTAGTTCTCAAGGAGAAATTCTTTGGCAAAAAACCTATGGGGAATTCTTGAATGATTATGGAATAAGAATTGCCGCAGTCGAGGATAATTTATACCAAATTGAGGGAACGAAACAGATTTGTAAAACAGTAAATGTATCCAATGATTGCTACGAACAAGAGTGGTTATTTAAGATTGACGAAAGTGGTCTTGTTAAATAATTTCCTAATGGTTATGAATTCAATCAATGCATTATAGCTGCATCTTTCGTCGAAAAGAGGAGCAATAATGATAAAAAGGTTATACTTTTATAGTGTAACCTTTTTTTTGTATAAATAATTAACCCTTGAATTATTAAAAATGGGAGTAGAAATTTTTAGAGATCTTTTGGCTCAAAATATTCTTTCTTGTAGCTTTTCATTGAATTTAGTGAGCAGCGAGAATATTTCGAAATCATTAAATAAAAATACCGCATCTGTTGGGTTCATTTATAGGCATATAGGTGAGACAATGCTTATGTTTGGGTATTTTTTTGGTAAAACTAGTGAGGTTCAAAATACTACCTTAGGAAAGCAAGATGAGGGACAGGGAAATGATTTTGAGGAAAGTAAAAAGTTAATTGATGAAGGATTTAAAATGCTAGAAGAGATTATAGAAACAACTCCTAATTCGGGGTGGTCAGATATCGTAGAAACACCTTTTTTTGGACCTGTATCAAAAGCTAGGCTATTTTCCCATATCCTATATCATAACTCCTATCATGCTGGTCAAATAGCCCTTGCAATAAAAAGAGGCTTTTAAATTTTTTTACGCTTTACATTCTTTATAGGTACATACTCAATCTTCGGTTTATAGTTGCATCTTTCATTGAAAAGAGGAGCAATAATGATAAAAAGGTTATACTTTTATATTGTTACCTTTTTAAATTCTAGCAATCCGAAGCACAATCACTATGACAGAAAATAGACAACCTAAAAAATGGAAAATGGCTTTATTGACTTGGCTATGTATTTATCCATTAATAAATATTTTGTTCGCTTTCCTAATGCCTCATATTGGACACTTGCACAATCTTTTAAAGACGCTCATTATGACCCTAATCTTAGTTCCAATAATGGGAATTTTGTTAGGACTATTACAGAAGCGTTTTAAGAATTGGTTACAAAGCTGATAGCTATCTGTAAGGATGCCTTTTACTTTAAAAAATCAAACTTATATAGCACGATAAAATAAACCACTTTTAAAATGCCCTCAAAAAGAGGGTGAAGAAAGCGAATATTGACATTTCAATTATTGAAAAAGCAGTACTTTTAGATTATTAAATAACTATTCAATTAATACATGAAAACACCATTTAATAAATTCATTTACATTGGCTTCTTATTGTTAGGTATTTACCAAGCCTTATATACAAAAGATCCTATGCAAGCTGCAGCCACACTTGGGATTGGCGTGGCTTTTGATCCTTTTAATCCAGAACAAAAATGGAATGACAGACCTACTTGGCAAAAGGCAGTCTTGATTATTCACCTTGCGCTAGTTGCAGCGATGTTTGGATTGGGTATTGGACTAAATGACAAATAAAATAATATCTGTGCAATTAACAATTTATCAAGTAGATGCTTTTGCAGAAAAAGTATTTCAAGGAAATCCTGCAGCAGTATGCCCATTGTCATATTGGTTAGAGGATGAGTTACTTTTAAAAATTGCATCAGAAAATAATTTATCTGAAACTGCTTTCTACGTTATTCAAAAAGACGTTATCGAAATTAGATGGTTTACGCCTAATACAGAAGTTGATCTTTGTGGACATGCCACCCTAGCAACAGCATTTGTTTTGCATCAAATGGAAAAATTTAAAGGAGATGTGATCCCATTCTTTTCTAAAAGGTCTGGAATGCTCCCAGTAACCATCCATCCTGATGCGTATACTTTAGATTTTCCATTAGATCATTTGAACGAAATTCCGCTATCGAAAGAATTATTGCATGCAACAAGCCATAAGCCAATTAAAGCCTTCAAAGGCAAGAGTGATATTTTATTAATTTTTGATCATCAGGATGAGGTGGCTATATTAGCACCTAATCTTTCTGTCATTACAAAATTAGAGGCAAGAGGTTTAATTGTTTCAGCAAAGGGGAAAGACTGTGATTTTGTTTCTAGATTTTTTGGGCCACAAGTAGGCGTCAATGAGGATCCAGTGACTGGTTCTGCTCATACTACTTTAACCCCTTATTGGGCAAAACAGTTGAATAAAACCGAGTTGAAAGCAAAACAGGTATCTTCTAGGAACGGAAACTTGAGCTGTTCACTTGTCAACGACAGGGTGCAAATTACGGGCAAGGCAGTCCTTTATTTAAAGGGAGAAATCTATTTTTAACTTTAAAGTCCATTTTAATCATATACATGAAATATACAAATCGCTTAAGCG
>JBFYPO010000130.1:0-24277 GCA_041303215.1 Asinibacterium sp.
GGTATCAGAAATTTTGATTGGGATAATTTATGGGGTGGGGATGGTTTTGATGTGATGCCAGATCCAGAAGATGCGAATTGGGTGTATGCAATGAGCCAAGGGGGTAATGTGGGAAGATACAATACCGTAACGGGTCAGTCTTCTTATATCAAACCACCAGCACCAGATGCAAAAACTTTATTGCGTTTTAACTGGAATGCTTCTATTGCACAGGATCCATTTGATAAAAAAACAATTTATTTTGGTTCACAGTTTTTACACAAGAGTACTAACAAGGGTGCTGCATGGGAAATTATTTCACCAGACTTAACTTCCAATGACAGTGCTAAGATTGATCAAAGAGACAATGGAGGTTTGAGTATTGATATCACTGGTGCAGAGAACCATTGTACCATTATTTGTATTGCACCAAGTGCAGTACAAAAAGGATTAATTTATATTGGAACAGATGATGGTAAAGTTCAAATGACAACCAATGGTGGTGGAACTTGGACAGACCTAACAGCCAACATTACAGGTTTACCTAAAGGAGCATGGATTCCTCAGATCCGAACTTCTGCTACGAATCCAAATGAAGTTTTTGTAGTCGTGAATAATTATAGACAAGGTGATTTTGCACCTTATATCTTTAGATCAAATGATGCGGGTAAGACTTGGACAAATATGGTGGATGCAAAGAAAGTAACAGGCTATGCATTGACTGTGTTACAAGATCCTACAGAACCAAATTTAATTTTTGTAGGAACTGAACAAGGCATGTATGTAAGTATCGACAATGGTGTCAATTTCCAACAATGGAAAAATGGTTACCCATCTGTGTCTACTTATGATTTCGCTATTCAAGATAGAGAAGCAGATTTAGCCATTGCTACATTTGGTAGAAGTTTATGGGTATTAGATGATATCAGACCTTTAAGAAAATTAGCAAAAGCACAAACTGCTAAATTCTTTGTAAGTGTACCACCAGCTTCTATTAATTTATCCATTAAGAATTCTCCTTACGAGTGGAGTACTTGGGGTATGTGGGATGCACCAAACAAACCAACAGGCATGCCTATCACCATCTATTCAATGGATACGGTGAAGAAAGCAAAAGTACAAATCAAAGATGCCGATGATAAAGTGATTAGAAACTTAAGCTTCAAATTAGATTCTGGTTTTAACAGAAACTATTGGGGTTTTGAACAAAAAGGAAAAAGAGGTCCTGGTGCACCAAAAACTGCAGGCGGTGGATTTGGAAGAAGAATGGCTGAAGCGACTGCTGATAGCGGCCCTGCAGAAGAAAGAGAATTCACAGGCAGAGCAGTTTTACCTGGTACCTATAAAGTAGTAGTGACTGCGGGCAATTGGAAAGATTCAGCTATGGTAGTAGTAGCGGATGATCCAAGAGTACCAAGTAAGCATGAAGTGGTACTTGCGCAAGACAAACTAATGGACCAATTACAAGTGGTTGCAGACAAATACAATGCTGCTCAAGATCAATTAGATGATGCAGATTTAATTTTAACACAGCTTAAGGCAGAGTGGAAAGATAAAAAAGACAAAGGGGTAGATAGTTTACATAAAGCACATAAAGCAATTGCTGAAAAAGTGAAAAATTTAAGAGAGATGATGGTGGGTAAAAGACAAGAAAAGCAAGGGTATGGTACCGTGCCAACCATCACTCCTATGTCAATCATTCGATCAGCGAGTATGTTGATCATGGGTAAAAACACCATGCCAGGTGCGCAAGAAGAGCGTGTCATTGCAGAAGCTAAAGTTGCGGCAGACAAAGTAGCAACTCAAGTGAACGCCTTTTTTGCAAAAGACTGGGCAGACTTCAGAAAATTAGTGGAGGCAACGCCTATCAAAAAATTTAAAGAAGTAACAACCATTCAATAATTACGTAGCCCTCCTTTTGGAGGGCTCGTTGTTTTCTATCAATAAGGATTATTAATTTTTAAAAGCCAACTATGAAAAAATTATTTTTTGTACTTGCTGCCTTTTTAGGGCTACTTGTAGTGAGTCCTTTAGATGCGCAAAAGAAAAAAACAACTGAACCAACTAAGGCAGTTGAATTAACACAAGATCCAATCATTAAAGCGCAAAGTTTTAGATTGGTAGGACCCTTTAGAGGCGGACGTGCTGCAGCAGGAGTAGGTTCATATACCGATGTAAATACATTTTACATGGGCTCTACTGGAGGTGGTGTTTGGAAAACGACAGATGCCGGCAACAATTGGAAAAATATTTCTGATGGTTATTTCGGCGGAACGATTGGGTCGATTGCCTTAGCGCCATCTAATGAATCTATCATTTATGTTGGGGAAGGGGAGAATACCATGCGTGGTAATGTTAGTGAAGGTTTAGAAGGAATGTGGAAATCAACAGATGATGGAAAGACATGGAAAAATATTGGTTTGAAAGAAGGGCGTCATATAGTTCGCATCATTGTACATCCAAAAAATCCAGATATTGTATGGGCTGCTGTGATGGGTCATTTATTTGGACCTAATGAAAATAGAGGGGTCTATAAAAGTTTGGATGGTGGAGCTACATGGAAAAAAGTATTGTATGTAAATCCTCAAACTGGAGCAAGTGATTTAATCATTGATCCAAGTAATCCAGATAATTTGTATGCAGGTACTTGGGAGTTAATCCGTACACCGTATAGTTTAGAAAGTGGCGGTGCGGGATCTGGCATGTACAAAAGTACAGATGGTGGAAATACCTGGACTTCTATTAAAACTAATAAAGGTTTACCGAAGGGTGTTTGGGGTATCGTTGGTATTGGTATTGCAAAATCTAATACAGACAAATTATATGCTTTGATTGAAAATGCAAATGGTGGTTTGTATGTATCCAATGATGCAGGTAAATCATGGACATTGGCAAGTAGTGATAATAATATCCGTCAAAGAGCTTGGTATTATACGAAAGTGTTTGTGGACCCAGCTGATGAAAATAAAGTGTATTGTCCAAATGTAAACTTTATGGTGTCTTCGGACGGAGGTAAAAGTTTCACCTCTTTAAGAACGCCACATGGAGATCACCATGATTTATGGATTGATCCAAAGAATGGCAAAAGAATGATAGTATCTGATGATGGAGGTGCGCAAGTAAGTATGGATGCGGGTAGAAATTGGAGTACCATGATGAACCAGCCAACTGTGCAAGTGTATCGCTTAAGTACAGACAATAGTTTCCCTTATAGAATCTTAGCTGCTCAACAAGATAATTCTGCATTCAGAATTAAATCAAGCACTTATGGTGCCTTTATTGGAGCAAGTGATTTTGATGTTACTGCGGGTGGGGAGAGTGGCTATATTGTGGCAGATCCTTTGAATAATGATGTTGTATATGGCGGATCTTATGGTGGTTTAATTACTCGATTTGACCATAAAACTGGCGAGAACAGAGTGATCAATGTTTGGCCTGACAATCCAATGGGTGCTGGTGCAGAAGCAATGAAATATCGTTTCCAATGGAATCATCCGATCTTCTTCTCTCCGCATAATCCTAAAAAATTATATACAGCGGGCAATCATTTATTCTCCACTGAAAATGAAGGAGCGAGTTGGACGATGTTGTCTCCAGATTTAACTACAGACGACAAAGCAAAACAAAAAAGTTCGGGTGGTCCAATCACGCAAGACAATACCAGTGTAGAATATTATTGTACCATTTTCACTGCTGCAGAATCTCCGCTTGAAAAAGATTTATTGTGGACAGGTAGTGATGATGGCGTGATTAGTGTAAGCAAGGATGGCGGAAAAACTTGGGCAAATGTAACACCAAAAGATGCGCCAAAATGGATCATGTGGAACAGGGTAGAAGTAGATCCAACAAGAAAAGGAACTGCTTATTTTGCTGGTACAAGGTATAAATTAGATGATTTTGCACCTTATATCTATAAGACAACAGATTATGGTGCTACTTGGACCAAAATTACCAATGGTATTGATCCAATGCATTTCACAAGAGCCATTGTGGCTAGTCCAAGAAAAGCAGGTGTCTTATTTGCAGGGACAGAATATGGCTTGTACGTATCTGTGAATGATGGCGCTTCTTGGGAGCGTTTTCAATTGAACCTTCCTGTAACTCCTATTACAGATTTGTTGATTAAAGATCAGAATTTGATTGTGGGTACACAAGGAAGAAGTATTTATGTATTAGATGACCTTTCTTTTGTAGAAAATTTCCAAACAACTCCTACAACAAGTAAAGTATTCCCTATTGCAAATACATATCGTGTTCCACCACAAATGGGTGGAAGAAGAAGTCGTGGCATGAGTGCTAGTATGCCAGGCAATGTGGGTATGAACCCTGCTAAAGGCGTGGTGATTAAATATTGGAAAGCAGGCAATCCATCTGATTCAACAAGAGTCATGATTAGTATTTTAGATGATCAAAAGAAAGTGATTAAAACAGTGAGTCACTCCGATGCGGGTGGTCCAAGTACAGAAGCTGGATTCCAAACTTATGTTTGGAATATGTACCATAAAGAAGTGGAGAAACCTGAAGCGAGTTTGATTCTATGGAATGGTTCAACTAGTCCAGTATTAGCTGCGCCAGGTAACTACACTGCGAAAGTGACTATTGATAATGTCGTGACTGAACAACCTTTCACGATTGTGGCTGATCCAAATTATAAAGTGTCAGATGCAGACTTAAAAGCACAGGAGCAATTCTTGTTGAAAGTAGCAGGCACTTTTAGCGACATCATGAAAAACTTAAAAGGTATTAAAGAATTACGTAGTCAAATTCAAACTTTACAGAAGAAGACTAAAGATACAAGCTTCCAAAAACAGGCTAAAGAAGTATTGGCAAGCTTAACTTCTATCGAAGAGGCTTTACATCAAACAAAAGCAAAGAGCGGACAGGATGTATTAAACTTCCCAATTCGTTTAGATGATAAGATTGCGGGTGTATTTGAATCTGCTGCAGCTGGATACACAGCTCCAACCAAGCAAGTGCAAGGGGTGTATGATGTATTGAAAGCACAAGTAGATGCGGAGTTCAATAAGTTAGATACCCTTAAGAAAACAGGTATCAAACAATTGAATAATGCGGTACATCAATTAGCCATTCCTATTATTGGAGGATAATACAAGTTCATTGTACAGCTAAAAAAAAGGTCCCGATTTTTCGGGACCTTTTTTTTATTCAAAATCTTTGTACAATAAGTATTTTTTTCGCATTTGCTTAAATGCAATTAAACCCGGTTGCCAGCTGGACCTGATAGCAGCAGGAGAGGCGCCAGCTTTTAATTGCTCCATCAATAAGGCGTTGCCAGCTAATTTATTAAAGAAGTAGTCTGTCGCTACTTTAGATTTAGGCTCAATAAAAAAGCTATCTTTTTTCGGGAATGCTTGGTACATTTCGATCAGCAATTCAAGGTCTATTTTATTTTTTGGAGCTTGTTGTTGACTTAGGTCCCAGCCATAACATAATTGTCCATATAATTTTGAGTTCATGGCACCTGTTCTTGGGCCAGGTGTGAAACTGAATGATTTACCTTGGATACTTGGGTGGCCAATATGGGCGAATGCATGTGCCGTTCCGCGTCCTTCACTCATTACAGAGCCTTCAATCAAACAGGTAGTTGGATACCAATAAATGGCATTCATATCTGGCAAGTTAGGAGAAGGTGCAATATTAAAAGTGTACATCGCATTGTGGTCGTAATTTTTACACTGAATGACTGTTAATTGTAAAGGACTTGCTGTTTTATTGATATTGCTGTCCGCTGGAGCAGTCAACCATTTTTCGCCTATCAACATTTTTGCATATTCTCCAATCGTCATACCATACACAATAGGAATAGCCTTTTTGCCTACAAAACTACTAAAAGGTTTTTCTAATACAGGTCCATCTACATAATGTCCATTCGGATTTGGACGATCTAGAATCACAAGGGGTTTATTGTTGGCCCATGCTGCTTCCATATAATATTGAAGCGAAGAAATATACGTATAGAAACGTGTTCCGACATCTTGGATATCAAAAACCAACACATCCACATCTACTAAATCAGCTTCGCTTGGACCATATTTTTTTCCATAAAGAGAAACGATATGAACGCCTGTAGCCTCATCTATTCCATCTTTTGTTTTTTCACCTGCATCGGCAGTACCTCTCAAGCCATGTTCTGGGGTAAATACTTTTTGTAGATGAATGCCACTTGCTAATAAAGTGTCCATTAAATGTTTGCTTCCAACCGTTGCTGTGTGGTTGGTAAATAGGCCTACTCTTTTACCTTTTAAAATAGGCAAGTACTGTGCGGTTTGATAAGCGCCTGGCAAAATAGGAGCGCTTTTTTGTGCAGTTCCTTCAACGGCGATCAAAAGTAAAACAGCAGCTAAGCAAGCAATCGTTTTGTTTTTCATAAATTAGTTTAAATATTTTCCAACAATTGGCATTCTCCTACCCACGCCGAATGCTTTTGGCGATATTCTTATAATTGGACAGAATTGATTTCGTTTGTATTCATTGGTATTGACCATTTTTAAAGTACGGTCTACTAATGCACTATCAAAACCGTTTGCTTTAATACTATTTGGATCTGCGCGTTTTTCGATGTACTGGTATAAGATTTGATCTAGGATGGAATAATCAGGTAGACTATCACTGTCTTTTTGATCTGGTCTTAATTCTGCACTTGGTGCTTTTTGTAAAATATTGTTTGGTATAATTTCTTTTGATGCATTAATATAATTGGCCAATGCGTACACTTGTAACTTATAGCAATCACCCAGCACGCCTAATCCTCCAGCCATATCACCATACAAAGTACCATAACCCGTCGCTAATTCACTTTTGTTAGAAGTGTTCAATAATACATAGCCTAATTTATTGGCAATGGCCATTAATAAATTGCCTCTAGACCTGCTTTGTATGTTTTCTTCGGCCAATGAAAAAGGAAGGTCTTTAAAAATTGGTTTTAAAGTATGTAAAAAGCTTTCATACACTTCTTGGATGGGTAATAGGTCATAAGGATTGCCTAAATTTTTACTTAACTGAACTGCATCGTCAACTGAATGGGCAGTTGAGTAAGGGGAAGGCATTAAGATAGCATATACATTTTCTTTACCTAATGCTTCGCAAGCAATCGCTAAAGTGACTGCCGAATCAATACCGCCAGAAGAACCAAGTATGGCTTTTTTGAAACCCATTTTAGTGAAGTAATCTCTTACACCTAACACCAAGGCTTGGTAAACTTGATCAATATTCAAGGTTGGAATGAGCTGTGCAGGATTCAATTCTTTACTTGGAACAGATGCTGCAGGTTCTAAAATGGGTGCATTGATGCTGCCGTCATCCATGCATTCAAAAGTTTGCATAGCTGCTTCAAACATAGGCAGGGCACCACATAAATTGGCGTCTTTGTCAAAAACTAGAGAGGCGCCATCAAAAACAATTTCCGTTTGACTACCAATTGCATTACAATAAAATAATGGCTTTTTATATTTTACCACATTTGATTTGATCGTTGCTTTTCTGTCTTCGTCATGTGTGTAGTCAAATGGAGAAGCACTCAGGTTTAATAAAATATCAGGTTCCTGTTGCATCATCTGATCCATAGGACAAATTGTATACAATGGGTTATCGCCTAAGTTCCATATATCTTCACAAATGGTGATCGCTAATTTTTTTCCTTTAAATGGAACTACTTTCCATGCATTTGCCGGTTCAAAATAGCGGTTCTCGTCAAATACATCATAAGTGGGTAGCAATGTTTTATGTATCTCTGCTTGTATTTTTTGATCATACAAGAAAAAAGCGGCGTTGTATAAGGGCTTTCCTTTTTCGTTGGTGTTATGGGCGGGTGCACCAATCAAGACACCGATGGTATCAGCAACTTTTCTGATGGCATCTACACTGTCATAACATTGCTGGATAAAATCTTTGAATTCAACAAAGTCTCTTGCTGGATAACCACAGACACTCATTTCACTAAATAAAATTAAATCAGCACCTTCTTTTTTTGCTTGCTCAATGGCATCAATAATTTGCTTTGTGTTAGCTTCGAAATTGCCAATATGATAATTCTGTTGGGCGATACAAATTTTCATGAGCCAAAGGTCGGTTTTTAAAAGAAATAACCTCGCTTTTTTTGTACTTTCGAGGATGCGATGGTCCCTTTTATTTTATGGCGTGGTAAGTTTGCTCGTAGTGGCCTGTGAAGGTCCAACACGAGACCTTGCTCATGCTGCACCTAAGCCATCTATCAACGTAGTCCATTTTGAAGATGCATTTTTCGGGATGGATAGCCTAAGGTTTAAGGAAGACTTGTCCCAATTGGTAAAAAAATATCCCTCCTTTGCGCCTGATTATTTTGATCGAATTTTAATGCAATCTCCTACAAAGGAGTGGCCACAGATCCTAGCTTTTTATAAAGCCTATTTGCCAATTTATAAGGAGGTAAAAAATGCAAAAGCTGCTCCATTGGCAACCCCTCAAATAGAAGAAGCCTTAAAAAGGTTTCATTATTTTTTTCCTGATTATGTATTGCCAAAAAATATTTTTTATTTCATCGGCCCTTTAGAAACCTATGGCAATGTGGTCACTCAAAACGGTATCGCTATTGGGTTACAGCTTTATTTAGGTGCTGCATCTAATTGGTATTTTTCGGAACAAGTGCAAAGGATTTATCCCTCTTATTTAAGTCGTCGTTTTGCACCAGCGTATATTGTAGTCAACACACTTGAAAATATTTTAAATGATTATCAGCCCATTGCATTGAATGGACAATCTTTGATCACACAGATGATTGAAATCGGAAAGCGTCAATACATCCTGGAACAATGTTTGCCTGCTGTGCCAGATTCAGTAAGGATGGGCTATACAGCGCAGCAGTTGGATGCGTTGTCCGATAATCAGTCAGACATTTGGACCTATTTATCTGCGGAGAATAGGCTTTTTTCATTGGATCCTAATTTCATTCATTCTATGTTAGGTGAAGCGGCTTACCATGACCTGTTTGGCGCGAATTTGCCGGGAAATGTGGGCAAGTATATGGGGTATACAATAGTTAGAGATTGGATGCGTCAACAAAAAAAAGCGGACAAGTCTGATCTAAATAAATTATTAAAAACGCCAGCGATGAACATCTTTCAAGAAGCGTCCATTGATTTTTAAATCCTAGAGTGCAACTAGTTTAATTTAACTGGTGCGGTCATTTTAAACGGCGGTATCGTGACTTGTATGGGGCTTCTATTTTCTACATTTTCCATGCTATAGTAACCTTGCATTTTACCCAGTTCTGATTTAAGGGTACAGCCACTTACATATTGATATTGTTTTCCAGGCATAATCAAAGGTTGCACGCCCACTACACCTTCGCCTTCTACCACTCTATGTTCGCCATTGCTATCAAAAATTTCCCAAGTTCTGCGCAGTAATTTTACTGGAAAAGCATTGTGGTTTTCGATCGTAATACGATACGCAAACATAAAATCTTGCTGTAGAGGATTACTGTAATCTTTTTGGTAAAAAGTTTCAACACTTACTTCTACTCCTTCTGAAATTGTCGAAATCATGATCAAAGGGATCAAAAAATATCTTGCAGAGGATACTGCGCAATAAAAGTAGGAAAAATTTTACTCGACGGGGCCAAAAAAAGGGAGTTATTTTTTTTAAGAACAGCTAACTCACCTAACTTCGCGGCAACGTTTGCTAAACGTGTTCTAAAACCCCATTTTTTACTTAAAATTCAATAAAATGAAGATCGCTGTAGCTAAAGGTGACGGAATAGGTCCTGAGATTATGGAAGCAGTCATTGGTATATTTAATGCTGCTCAATTGCCATTGGAATATCAGTTTGTCGATATGGGTAAATGGGTGTTTGACAAGGGGTTTAGCAATGGTATGACACCAGAGGCAAAAGAAACGATCGAAAATCTAGGGATTCTTTTTAAAGGACCAATGGAAACCCCAAAAGGGAAGGGTGTTAAAAGCGTGAATGTAACCGCTAGAAAAACTTGGAACACTTATGCGAACGATAGAAAATTTCAAACATTAAGTGGGGTTGATACCGTGTTTAGTAAAGCTGGGGTGAATATTGATTTAACGATAGTGCGTGAAAATATTGAAGATACTTATGGTGGTATTGAGCATATGTTGACACAGGATGTAGCTATTGCCAGAAGATTTATTACAAGAGGTGGCAGTGAGCAAGTAATTCGTTACGCTTTTGAAATGGCACAGAAAAAAGGAGCAAAAAGAATTACCTGTGGGCACAAAGCCAATATCATGAAATTGACGGATGGATTATTCTTGGAAGTATTCAATGAAGTGGCAAAAGAATATCCGAATTTAAAAGCGGATGATGTAATTGTAGATGACTTGTGTATGAAATTAGTAAGTCGTCCAGATTTATTTGATGTGATTGTGTTAACTAATTTACAAGGAGATATTGTGAGTGACTTATGTGCTGGATTGGTTGGTGGACTTGGTTTTGCGCCATCTTCTAATATTGGAGATCATATCTCTATATTTGAAGCAGTACACGGCACGGCACCAGATATTGCGGGAAAAAACATTGCCAATCCTACCTCATTATTGTTAAGTGGATTAAACATGTTGCGTCATCTTGGTATGATGGAAAAAGCAGTGATGATTGAAAATGCTTTATTGTTTACATTAGAGTCTGGCGTTCATACTGGAGACTTTGGCGATAAGTCCATCCCTTCAGTGAATACGACAGCATTTGCACAAGCCATCATTGATAATTTTGGCAAACAACCTAAACACAATCCAAGACCAGCCTTACAAAATTTTGATTTTGTTCCAACGAATAGTGCGATTACCACTAATCCTATGTTGTTAAGTGCTAACAAAGAGCCTCATAAAATCTTGGGTGCAGATTTCTTTGTAGAGTCAACTTTACAACCCAAAGAGTTAGCTGCTATTGCCCAAAAGCAAGAGAAAGGAAATTTAAAATTAGTAACGATTTCTAACAGAGGGACGCAGGTTTGGCCAACAGGGTCGGTGTATACGAATTTAGTGAATCAATTTAGGGTAAGATTCGAAACAGATCCAACTACATCACTTACGCAACTTGATATCGTTGAATTGTATACCCATTTGTCTAAAGATTTTCAGGTGAGTTCCATTGAAATATTGAACATGTGGGGAGACAAAAAAGCATATAGTTTAGCACAGGGTCAATAGTAGGTCAGAACTAGATCAGATTTCATTCTTATCTGCCCTAATTTGCCCTATTTTGCTATAAAATTGCCGGTTTCGGTGGGAAAAAATACATTTTTGATGTAATTTCACGACTCAATTACAAATTAGCTTTTTACCTATGGCAGAAGTAATATTAATGCCCCGTTTAAGTGACACCATGACTGAAGGTGTGATTGCGGCTTGGCACAAAAATGTGGGGGATACCGTTAAAAAAGGTGATTTATTAGCAGAAATAGAAACGGACAAAGCAACCATGGAATTGGAGAGCTATCAAGACGGCGTGTTATTACACATTGGTACGCCTCGTGGTGGAAAATTACAAGTAAACGATTTATTAGCCATTTTTGGAAAAGCAGGGGAAGATGTGACTGCTTTAATTGCACAAAATACAGGTGCCGCTGCAACAAGTGTTGAAGCTGCGCCAGCTCCATCAGCTTCAACTGCTGCACCAGTTGCTGCTCCAGCAGCACCATCGGTGGATTTTTCAGCAATGGAAGAAGTGGTACTGATGCCACGTTTAAGTGATACGATGACGGAAGGCGTGATTGCAGGATGGCAGAAGAAAGTAGGAGATACCGTTAAAAAAGGAGAAGTATTAGCTGACATCGAAACTGATAAGGCGACGATGGAATTAGAATCTTATAAAGATGGAATTTTATTGTACCAAGGTGCTCAAGCAGGCGAAAAGATTTTAGTCAATGACTTGCTTTGTATCATTGGACAACAAGGTTTAGACATTGCTCCAATTGTAGCTGCCATCAAAGGCGGTGCTGCTTCAGCACCAGCAGCTGCACCGACACCTGCATCAGCTAGTCCTGCTTCACCTGCACCAGTTGCTGCGGCTCCTACTGCAACCACACAAGTAGTGAACGAAGGAAGAATTTTTGCTTCACCTTTAGCAAAGAAAATTGCAAAAGAGAAAGGCATTGACTTGAAATTTGTAAAAGGTACAGGAGAGCATGGAAGAATTACAAGAACAGATTTAGAAAATTATACACCAGGTACTGTAACTTCTGCTGCACCAACTACAACTGCTAGTGCAAGTTCATTTGTTCCTGCTGGCACAGTAAGTTTTGTAGATACGCCTGTGTCTCAAATGCGTAAAGTGATTGCGAAGCGCTTAAGCGAAAGTTTATTTACTGCGCCTCATTTTTACTTGACCATGAAAATCAATATGGATGCAGCTATTAAAGCACGCACCTTATTGAATGAAAATGCGACGACTAAGATTAGTTTCAATGATATGATTGTGAAAGCAACTGCTTTATCATTGAAGCAACATCCAAAAGTAAATAGCAGTTGGATGGGAGATTTTATCAGAGAAAACCACTATGTGAATATTGGTATTGCTGTAGCAGTAGACGAAGGTTTATTGGTGCCTGTATTAAGATTTGCGGATGGCTTGTCTCTGTCTCAAATTAGCGGTACCGTAAAAGAGTTTGCTAAAAAAGCAAAAGACAAAAAATTACAACCAGCAGACTGGGAGGGAAGTACTTTCACTATCTCTAATTTAGGTATGTTTGGTATTGATTCATTTACAGCGATCATCAATCCTCCAGATGCTTGTATTTTAGCAGTAGGTGGTATTGCGCAAGAGCCAATTGTGAGAGATGGTGCAATTGTTCCTGGTAATGTGATGAATGTAACATTAAGTTGCGATCACCGTGTGGTGGATGGGGCAACAGGTGCTGCGTTCTTACAAACATTAAAGAGTTTATTAGAAGAACCATTACGCATGTTGGCGTAAGTCGTTTTTCTTATTTAGCATATTCAATAAAAGAAGCCCGATCAAATTGATCGGGCTTCTTGGTTTTAAGTCGGTCCTAAGAAAAACTAAGGGTTTTAGTTAATCACATCCTATAGGAGCACCTGGAGGAATCACTACAGGTTTAGGGAGGGTAATTTTTTCTGGGTCATTGATTCTATGAATTGCAAATTGATAGTGTGCTGCTAACTTTGGATTGCTAACTGACAAACTAGTTAATTTAGTTTTCAATTGATTCAATCTATTGTTGCAAATACTTTTTACTTCAAAATTGGCTTCATTACTTTGACTTAAGCCAATCAACCAACTGAGTGTTTGTTGTTGTGTTTGTAACTGAACTGATCCTGCTAAACCAGCTACAGCTGGTGCATACCAGGTCTTTTCCAATACTGCATCAAGTACATTGTCCCAGCCTAATGTATTGGCTCTCGCTTTATTTTGTACTAAACGATTCGCTCTTTCTGCATTGAATAGGAAAGATAATTCAAAGTCTACCAATGCTTCTGCAGGAGACAAGGCGTCAAAACTTAATCCAGTTCTTTTTGTAAATAATTCGCCAACTCCATAATACATCGGTGGTCTTGGCGGGATCATTTGTAAAATATTTTCTGGAATCGTTAAGAAACTAGGAGACAAACATGCAAGTGCAAGGTCTAAAGCTTTTTGTTGTGTCGCTTTTGGCAAGATAGTAGGTTGAATCTGATTTTGATCTCCTTTAACACTATATTGATAATTTACACCGCCAATTAATTTTGTTACAGCTTCATATTGGTAACGATGGTAATTATACACAGGCACCAATGCGTCTTCTAAAAGTGCGAATGGGTCGCCTTGCTTTATAGAATTTGCACCAAACTGCTCCATTGCTTTAGTTCGAACGGCGAGTGTTTGCAGCAATCCATCTGTCGCATTGGGTTGGTTGTCCCAAAGGTGGGCATAAGGATGCATACCACCTGCAGCTCTTGCATCTGCGTCGGCAATAAATTGCCAACCATTTTTAGAATTTTCTTCTAATAAATTTTGAAGCGCTTTTGATTCATCTGTTCCTTTTGGAAAATCTTGATAACCATAAGTGATGGCACGTTTGTCCCATAATCCAATTTCATCAGTATAGATTTTAGAGAAATCTATATCACCTGCTTCGTTTACAAAGACATTTGGGTGCGGATAATCCATCACAGAAGCCCTGTCATTAAAGCTGGAGGCGTAATTATGTTGTAACCCTAATGTATGGCCTATTTCATGTGCAGACAATTGTCTTAAACGATGCACTGCAGCTTTACGCATGGCATCCGTTACAGGTTTTCCATCTATATAAGGAGACAGTAAAGCAGCAAATATTAAATAATCTTGTCTAACGCGTAATGAGCCAAGGGAAACCTGACCCTTAATAATTTCTCCAGTTCTTGGGTCGACTACAGAAGCGCCATAGCTCCAACCTCTGGTGGAACGATGCACCCAGTTGATCATATTATAACGAATATCCATTGGGTCCGCAGAATCAGGAAGGATATACAATTGAAAAGCATTTTTATAACCAGCCGCTTCAAAAGCTTGATTCCACCATTTACCTCCTTCTAATAAAGCAGAACGAATGGGTTCTGGTGTACCATTGTCTAAATAATAGATGATTGGATTGACTGCTTCGCTTATTGCTGCAGTAGGATCTTTTTTTTGAAGACGATGTCTATTGATCACCATTTGTTGAATTGGTTCACTTATGTCAGAACTGTAATCAAAATAAGTGGTACCAAAATAGCCACTTCGTATATCGTATTTTCTTGGTGTATAATTATTATCAGGTAATGCTACAAAACTATGGTGCATTCTAACCGTTATCGCTTCTGGTGAAGGGGTTACAGATTGAACCAACCTCCCTGCATCGGCACCACCTACAAAGGTGATGGTGGCTTCGAACTCGGCATTTTTTGGAAAATTCTTTGTGTTCTGAATGTAGATAGCAGATCTATTTTCATTCAATGTATACGAACCTTGTCTTGCACGTTTAATTTTTTCCACTACACCATGTGCATCTCTTAATAAAAAGCTTGTGATGTCTATTAAAACTTTATGCATCGAAGGATCGCTAGCCTGTTCTTCTGCTTCAATAGTAAAATGATGCAAAACAGACTGTGCAAAAGATTGGTCAACTGCTCTTTGCTCTCTGATATCTTTGGTTACGGCACGATAGTCTAAATTAGGCTGCGTCAGTAGTAATTTTTTTCCAACACGATTAAAATAGACGATTCTAGAGTCGCCTAACTGGCCTCTGTCAAGCCCTATATCATTGGATCCTAGGCCTGCTGGCAGAGCGTTGACGTATAAAAAAGGGGCATTTAATTTATCAACGACTAAGTAGATTTTCCCATTGGCATTGTCCCAGTAAAAATCATAAAATCCTTTACGTAATTCCATATTTTTTGTTTTCTCTGCAATGGTGCCAGACTGAGAAAACAAAAAAAGCGGACATGCTAACAATACAAGTATTTTGCGCATAAGTAGGTGTTTTGAATTGAAATAAAAAATCCCGCATGAAGCGGGATTTATAGTGAGCTATTTTAATTAAGCTGTTGGATTGTTGTCCGTGTTTGGTGTTTCGAAAAGTGTAGGCGCAACCACTGTTGTTGTTTCAACAACTGGAGCAGCAACTGGTGCTACCACTTTTTTAGGAGCTGTTTTCTTTTTTGCAGGAGCTGCTTTTTTAGCCACTACTTTTTTAGCAACTACTTTTTTAGCCGGTGCTTTTTTTACAACTGCTTTCTTAACCGCTTTTTTAGGAGCTGTTTTCTTTTTTGCAGGGGTTGCTTTTTTAGCTACTACTTTCTTAGTTACTTTTTTAGCCGGTGCTTTTTTTACAACTGCTTTCTTAACTGCTTTTTTAGGAGCTGTTTTCTTTTTAGCAGGAGTTGCTTTTTTAGCTACTACTTTCTTAGTTACTTTTTTAGCGGGTGCTTTTTTTGTAACTGCTTTCTTAACTGCTTTTTTAGGAGCTGTTTTCTTTTTAGCAGGAGTTGCTTTTTTAGCCACTACTTTCTTAGCTGCTTTTTTAGCTGGTGCTTTTTTTGCCACTGCTTTCTTAGGAGCTGCTTTTTTTACTGCTTTTTTCTTGCTTGCCATAATCTTATGTTTTATTTGGGGAAGTTGATTTTTATAAAATTACATTCTTTTATTGTAACAAAATAAAATCAGTTTAATTTTTTAATAATAGATTTGTGCTATGCAATCACGTGTTACTATGGTTTTAGGGGCTTCGCCCAATCCAGAAAGATATAGTTTTATGGCTACAGTTTTGTTGTCTCAAAAAGGACATGCAGTGTATCCATTTGGAATCAAAAATGGAATGATTCAAGATTTGACAATTGTGCAAGAATGGCCTAGTAATGGCGCTATCGACACCTTAACTTTATACCTTGGCCCACAAGCACAGGAAGCTTATTATGATTCCATTATTGCCCTTGCGCCAAAGCGTATTATATTTAATCCAGGCACAGAAAATCCTGTTTTAGAACAATTGGCTAAAACGGCTGGAATAGCTACTATAGAAGCATGTACACTGGTGATGTTAACGACTGGACAATATTAAAAGGACTGCCCCCAATTGGCTCTATCCAAAGTCCTATATTGTATTGCTTCACTAATATGTTGATTTTGAATGCTTTTTACACCTGCAAGATCAGCGATCGTTCTTGCCACTTTAATAATTCTGTCATAAGCCCTTGCACTTAAGTTAAATTGTTCCATCGATAATTTTAATAAGCGAGCAGCATCTGTATCCAAATGACCCCATTCTTTAAAATCAAGGGGCAGCATTTGGGCATTGGTATTAATGCCGGGTCTGTCCCTGAATCTTTCCATTTGAATATGCCGAGCTTGTAACACCCTTTCTCTAATTGTAGCAGAGGCTTCTATTTTATCCTGGCTATGCAGGGTTTCATATCCAACAGGCACCACTTCAATTTGTAAATCAATTCGATCTAATAGTGGGCCAGAAATCTTATGCAAGTATTTTTGAATACTATGTGGGCTGCAAGTGCAGGCTTTTTGAGGATGATTAAAATATCCGCATGGGCAAGGATTCATCGATGCAAAAAGCATGAACCTGCTAGGGAATTCCAGTGCTTGTCTTGCTCTTGAAATACTTACAAAGCCAGCTTCCATGGGCTGTCGTAAAATTTCTATAGCGGCCCTGCTAAATTCAGGAAGCTCATCTAAAAATAAAACACCATTATGTGCCATTGAAATTTCACCAGGTTGAGGAATTTGTCCTCCCCCCACTAAAGCAATAGCGGAGATGGAGTGGTGTGGGTTTCTAAAGGGTCTACACTGCATGAGCGCAGTTTTGGTGGGTAGTTTCCCAAGAAGGCTATAGACCTTACTTGTTTCTAAAGTTTCGGCAAGATTCATCAACGGCAAGATGCTGATACTTGTTTTTGCTAACATGGTTTTACCAGCACCTGGAGGCCCCACCATGAGTAAGTTATGTCCGCCAGCAGCGGCTATTTCAATAGCTCTTTTTGCTTGTAGTTGTCCTTTAATAAATGAAAAATCAACTTCCATTAGATCTGGACTGGTCGTGATTGTATTCCAATAGTTTGTATGTAATGGATAATTTGGATTGCAGGATTCAGGATCATTACAAAATGCAATCACTTCTGTGAGCTGTTCAAAAGCATAAATCTTCAATCCCTCTATCAGTGCAGCTTCTTGTGCATTGACTTTGGGTATTATGATCCCCTCTAATCCATTTTCCTTTGCATAGATGGCCATGGCCAACACCCCTTTAATGGGCTGAAGAGTACCATTCAAGCTTAATTCGCCCATCATTAAATACCGATTCAAAATGGAATGGTTACAAAGTTGATCCGAGGCTGCAAGTATACCAATGGCGATGGGGAGGTCAAATGCCGGCCCTGTTTTTTTGATATCAGCTGGCGCTAAGTTGATGACCAATTTGGTCCTCGGCATTTTGAAGCCATTGGCTTTGATAGCAATTTCTGTTCTGTGTAAACTTTCTTTAACGGCTATGTCGGGAAGGCCAACGATGCAATAGCCTTGCCCCATACTTACATTTACTTCAACCTGAATACCGATTGCGTCCATCCCATAAAGGGAAGCGCCTATAGTTGTTACAAGCATGTTTTATCGAAATCTACCAATAAATCAAACTTGCATTTATGTATTTATACGGTCTATTAAATCCACTACCCCTTCTCTTTCTAAAATAAGGTAACCGAGACGGTCTTGACTTACCCCTTCTTTTAAGTTGTAATTAAAAACAAGTGTTTTATTCGTTACGGCTGTTTCAAAAAAGTAAAACTGTAAATGAGGGTATTTTTTTAAGGGCGCACTAATTTCGTACAAGTGAGTAGATAAAATGGTCAAAGATTTTTGTAAGGCTTGCAGTCCTTCAATGACCTTCTCGCTGCATTTCATTGCATCAATGATATTGGTGCCCTTAAAGAGTTCATCAATTAGTATCAGGTATTTTTTACCATCCATTACATTCGTCAGGGTCTGCTTAATTCTTTGTACTTCGTTAAAAAAGTAGCTTTCGCCTTTCAATACATTGTCTGCGGTCGTTAAATTGGTGATCAATCCATCTAGTAAACTGAGTCTGCATTTTTTTGCAGGCACACCCATACCTATGTGGGCAAGGTAGGCGAGGATACCAACTGTTTTTATGAAAGTGCTTTTTCCAGCCATATTTGCACCAGTCAGGAACAAAAATCTTTTAGCTACATTAAGTTGCAAATCATTGCCAATAGCATCGGACACCAAAGGATGTACTGCGCCTTCAAACTCAATGATTGGACTATTTTGATCAACCCATGTTGGAAAACTAAATGAGTAATGCTGCATGGCTGTTGCCATACTATAATAAGCGTCTAATATATAAAATTGATCTTGTAGTGCTTTAATGCGTGCTTTATATTCGTAGGCAAAAAAATAGCCTAGTTGTAAAACGGTTTGAGGGGCATCTTTTAAATTTTTAACGTCAACACTTAGGCAATCTACATGTTTGACCGCTGCATGAATAGCATCACGTAATTGATTCAATGCGACTGTGTTTTGATAGCCCTCAAAGGCAGTCAGCCAGGCATTCAAGGACTGAACAAAGGATACCAAGTGCTGAACAGAGTAGGCAATAAGTGCATAATCTGTTTTGTTCCAAATTTGGTACCATTGGGCAGCTGTCCAACTTATATTTTTTGAAATAGGTTTGAACCCGGTACTATAAAACTGATCTATGACCAAACATGTTCCATTAGAAATAGTCATTCTGTCTAAAAAATCTTTTTCTAAAAGGACAATTTGAATTGTAGATTGTCTGTCTTCAATGGCTGCAATAGTATTCAGGGGATGTGTCACAAAATGCATCCATTGATTTCTCCCGCCATTGGTTTTGCAAAAATCTAAATGACTTGCCAATCCTTTGGATTCATATTGATCCAGTAAGCCGATATCTTGTATGGTGGTTTTGTCTACTTGCATCTAGCCTCTTGTAAACTGCATTCTACTTCCTTTTTGTGATTCATCAAATTGCCCTTGATGGTAAACAAGATGTCCATTCACAAAAGTAGATTCAATACTGTAAGGAAATTGCGTTCCCTCCATTGGGCTCCAGCCACACTTGTATAATATGTTTTCCTTAGTAATGGTATAAGGGAGTTTTTTTACTAAAACAAGGTCTGCAAAATAGCCTTCACGTATAAAACCTCTTTCTTTAATTTGAAAACAAGTTGCCACTGCATGGCTCATTTTTTCTACCATCTTTTCCATGCTTAATTTACCTTCTTCTACATATTTCAACATCAGCATGACACTATGTTGTACAAGTGGCAAGCCAGCATGTGCATGCGCGTATGCTTCTTGTTTTTCTTCCCAGGTATGTGGTGCATGGTCTGTTGCTATAACGTCTAATTGGTCATTCAATAAGCCCTCCCACAAAGCAGTCCTATTATCTGCAGACTTGATCGCAGGGTTGCATTTAATTAAATTACCTTTTGCAGGATAATCGTCCGCGGTAAAATGTAAATGGTGTACACAAACCTCTGCTGTGATACGTTTTTCTGCAAGTGGTTTTAAGTTAGAGAATAATTGCAACTCTTTGGCCGTACTAATATGCAAGATGTGCAAGCGGGTATCAAATTTTTTAGCCAACTGGATGGCTTTAAAGGAAGATTCAAAACAAGCATCTACATCCCTAATAATAGGGTGGTCACTTGGTTCTAAAATTGACTTCTTTGCTTCTAAGGCTGCCTTATTTCTTTTAATCACTGCTTCTTCCTCACAATGGGTAGCAATAAGCAATTCAGATCCTTCAAAAATACGTTCCAGTACAATGGGATTGTCTACTAATAAATTACCTGTAGATGAACCCATGAAAATCTTTACACCACATACTTCATTTTTCTTTTCATTTGTTCTTAATACCTCTTCGATATTGTCCTGAGAAGTACCCATGAAAAAGGAATAGTTGGCTAATGCATTGTTTGCTGCTATCTGGTATTTATCTTCAAGCAGTTCATGTGTAAAAGCAGGCGGATTGGTGTTAGGCATTTCCATAAAACTGGTTACACCGCCAGCTACTGCTGCTTTTGCTTCTGTATAGATATTGGCTTTATGGGTTAAGCCTGGTTCTCTAAAATGTACTTGATCGTCTATCGCGCCAGGTAAAAGGAATTGACCTTCTCCATCGATTTCCTTAACAGCAAATGGCACTGAAATACTATGTGCAATTTTTTCAATTCTTCCGTTTTGAATTAAAACGTCAGCAACAAATCTTTGCCCTTCATTAACTATTGTGGTGTTTTTAATTAAGTAGGATAACATATTGAATTGTATTTAATTTTCTAAGTGCACTGTGAAAAATGCGAAATTTGAATTGATCCTGTCAATATTGGATAATAGAAGATCGTTTTTCTTGCTATTATTGATTCCGTAACTGATTTTGAATTCTGGTGATATGGTCACATACCTAAGGTAAAAACTCAGTCCTACACCCACTTCTGCGCCTAGGTCAATGCTTTTAAACAAGTTGGCATAATTTTTCATTAATAAACCGGAAGGCTGAATAATGCCTTTGTCTTTTCCAGTTAAATCAAAATCTACCTTGCCCCCTATGATCAAATAATGGCGCATGAAATCTGGTCTTCTTAGGCCATAGTATCTATCAGATTGTATTTTAAAAGCCAGTGGAATTTGAATGATGGTAGAGGGTACTCTATAATTCAAAATTGAATCTTTATTTTCATTGATACTGAATCGAAAACTTTTATTGGCACCAATTAAAAAATTAGGGTTAGCTCTTAGATAAATATGATTGGTTAATTTTTTAGTAGCGCTTAAACCTAAATTAAAAAAAGTATTATTCATAGGACTGATCTGAACAATACTTTTTAGGTCTTGGGCAGCAGCATTTGTGGGTAAAAAATTGCTGTTGAAGGCATAAGAGGCGTAGTAATTACTAATGCCGACACTTAGTCCAAAAGAAGTAGATACTTGGTCTTGATTAGGCCTAAAGACTTCATCCTTCTGTGCTATTGCAGCACTGCTGATACATAGAGATAATAAGGCTATCCCTATTTTATTCCGCAATAAATACTGCATATGCCTAAGGTTAATTTTTTTTGAAAGACTTGTTTAAATCCAACCTGTTCAAATATGTCTAAGAATGCTTGCCCTTCTGGAAAAGCAATAACACTGTCGTTTAAATATTGATAAGCAGCTTTGTTGCCTGAAAAAAGTTTACCAATAGTAGGTGTAATCCAATTCATATACAATTGATAAATTGGTTTAAACCAAAAACTGCTTGGTTGTGAAAATTCTAAGATTACCAATTTGCTGCCTGGTTGTAAAACCCTGTAAATCTCACTTAAGCCTTTTTCTAGATTAGCAAAATTTCTTACACCAAATGCAACCATTGCTGCATCAAAAGTAGCATCTTCAAATGGAATCGCTGTACTATCACCACTGACCAATTGAATTTGATTGTTTAATCCTTTGTTGGCAATTTTAATTCTTCCGTATTGCATCATCCCTTCAGAAATATCAATCCCTGTGATTTTTGCTGGGGCAATTGTTTTATGCGCCATTAAAGCCATGTCGGCAGTTCCAGTAGCGATGTCTAATAAATGATGGATCTTTTGGTTGCCAAAATTTGCGATAGCTTTTTTACGCCAGCCTTGATCGATACCCAAGCTTAAGAAACGGTTCAGGAAGTCATACCTCTTAGCAATATGATCAAACATGGAAGCCACTTGTTCTTTTTTATCGGCATTACTTTGTGCATAAGGCACAATTTTATCGTGTTCATATTGACTCATGGGGCAAAGATATTGATTTTGTGGATGCTTTGATTATCTTCGTTTTTCATGAAAGCAAGGATCTATAAATCTACTGGTAGCTGGTACAGCCTAAAGCTGGAAAATGGCCAATTTTGTCAAGCCCGTATCAAGGGGGTGATCAAATTGGATGCCATCACTTCTACCAATCCAATTGCTGTGGGCGACTGGGTGGAATGTGAGATGGAAACAGATGCAGAACAAGCGGTTATGATCAGCGAAATCATTGAAAGAGATAATTATGTGGCAAGGCAGTCTCCGCATAATAAAAGACAACAACATATTATTGCTTCCAATATGGATCAGTCTATTTTGTTGGCTACTTTAAAATCACCCAAAACATCTCAAGGATTTATTGATCGTTTTTTAGTGTCTTGTGAAGCTTTTCACATTCCTGCGATCATAGTATTCAACAAAGCAGATTTATACGGGCCCGAAGAATTAGCCAGGTTTGCTGAATTAGAGGAAATGTACCAGGCTGTTGGGTATAAAGTTTTGCTGATAAGTATTGAACAAAATATGGGGTTAGCCCCATTGGATGAATTATTAAAAAACAAAACCACTTTGGTGAGTGGACATAGTGGAGTAGGTAAATCTTCTTTAATTAATTATTTATTCCCTGATCTTGATATAAATACACAAGAAGTAAGTGAATGGAGCGGGAAAGGGATGCATACCACCACCTTTGCTCAAATGTATGATTACCCTGGAGGTGGCGCTGTGATTGATACTCCAGGCATGCGCGAACTAGGTTTAGTAAATTTATCTAAAGAGGAACTAGCACAATATTTTCCTGAAATGAGGGCAAGGATGCAGGATTGCCAATTCAATAATTGTCAACATATCAACGAGCCAGGTTGTGCTGTAAAAGCAGCGGTAGAAAAAGGAATTATTTCGGAGGCGCGCTTTTTTAGTTATGTCGATTTATGGCATGGCATTGAAGACAAGAAATATTAAATCGTTCCTGGCTTTACAGGATTGTTTGTATTTTTTGGTGCTTCATTATAGTCGCTAAACCAAGAGGCGTATTGTACATAATTATTGGAGATGCGATTGATCTCTCCATGTATCAATTCTTCTGAAACCATTTTTACTTTTTTTGCAGGTACGCCAGCATAAATACTTCCTGCTTCTACAATAGTGCCTTCCAAAACGACTGCTCCCGCTGCAATAATTGCATTAGAATGCACCACACAAGCATCCATCACAATACTGCCCATGCCAATTAACACATTGTCATGAATCGTGCAGCCATGAACCATTGCATTGTGGCCAATGGACACATTGTTGCCAATGGTGGTGGGATGTTTTTGATACGTACAATGAATCACAGCCCCATCTTGTACATTGACTTTGTCGCCCATTTTGATAAAATGGACATCCCCACGTATCACGGCATTGAACCAAACAGAGCAATCTGCCCCCATAGTCACTTCTCCTACAATAGTGGCGTTAGGAGCGATAAAACAATTTTCACCAATTTGAGGTTCTTTTCCGTTAACGGGTAGTATGGTTGCCATAAAAATGCGACTTTTGTACTGCAATTTATACCGAATGTCCAGATTAAACAACAGGCAATATTTTTTACAGTATTTAGCACAAACATCTCCTAAGCCCATTGGCCTCGAAGTGGATCGTGCACAAGGGGTATATATCTATGATACTGCGGGGAAAGCGTATATTGATTTAATTGCCGGGTTTAGTGTTTGCAATATCGGCCATAGCCATCCCAAAGTGATTGAGGCGATTGAACAACAGATCAAGCAATACATGCATGTAATTGTGTATGGTGAATTTATACAAGCCCCTCAGGTACAATACGCCAAGGCCTTATTGTCTTTATTGCCAGAAAATTTACAGTCCATTTATTTTACGAATAGTGGTGCAGAAGCTACAGAGGGTGCTATGAAATTAGCCAAGCGTGTGACCAAACGCAGTAGAATCATTGCATTCGAAGGAGCGTATCATGGTAGTACGCAGGGGGCATTGAGTGTAA